>JAHEIJ010000156.1:0-3738 GCA_024639445.1 Gammaproteobacteria bacterium | reverse complement strand
CTGATGACTAATGCCAAGCAATAAACCTACAACGAACACGCGTAAACTGTCAGTAAGCTATTCCTACGTCTGGATTGCGGGTTCACTCATGGCAACTATTGTCATTGCCGGCTTTATTCTCATCGAAACTACAAATGCCTTTATTAATGATAATGCCAGACAAACATTCCTCACCCAAACAAGGATCGCGGCCGCCAGTATTGACCCATTATCAGTTAAATCACTAGCCGGCGCTGAACCTGACACCATAACGAGTCAATATATCTCACTAAAAAATCAGCTCAACGCTATCAAAAGTACATCAGATGATATGCGTTTTGTTTATTTAATGGGGAAAATAAATAATGACGTTATATTCCTAGTTGATGCTGAACCTGTCGATTCTGAGGATTATTCACCACCAGGAGAAATATATCCTGAACCTTCGAAAGAATTACTAGATATATTTGAGAATGGTCAGGCTTTTGTTGAAGGTCCGATTATCGATGAATGGGGCACGTGGATTTCGGGTCATGCGCCCATCACGGAGCCAGGTAGCGATCGAGTACTCGCAATCATTGGTATCGATATTGATGCGGATACCTGGAAAAAAACAGTAAACCTCTACCGTTGGGGTAGTATAGGAATCATACTTTTGCTTGTCTCCCTGGTGCTGGTCTATTTTCTCTCACTCTGGCGTATCAGTTACGTGAACAAAATGCGACAGACACTCGCTGCTGAGTTGGCGCGCACAGTCGATAACCTTAGCGACGCGAACCAGGAACTTAAAGCCTTCAGTTATTCAGTGTCGCATGATTTACGTGCACCTCTGCGGCATATTCATGGCTATTGTGAGGCGCTGGAAGAAGATTTCAGCGATAAATTGACCGCTGATGGCCTTAGTTACCTGCAGCGCTTGCAGTACGCCGCAAAGAATATGGACCGTCTGATCCTGGGGCTACTAAAAATATCCCGTGTCAATCGGCAAGAACTGGAGGTTAATGTTGTCAACCTCAGCAAGTTAGCGGAAAACATTATCAATGAATTGAATAATGAAAATATAGATAAAACTTACCAGACACATGTTGATAAAAATATGCTTGTTTTTGGTGATGCCAGATTATTGCGCGCCGTAATGGAAAACCTGATATCCAATGCTTATAAATACACGCACCTCACGGAAATCCCTCATATTGAAATCGGCTGCACAGAAAGTGATGGAACAAAGGTTTACTATGTAAAAGACAATGGTGCCGGCTTTGATATGAGTCATAGCGATAAACTGTTTGAACCGTTTCAACGGCTCCATCATGCCGATGAATTTGATGGTTCGGGTATCGGCTTATCGACCGTGGCGCGTATTGTCCGACGCCATAAGGGTAGTATTTGGGCTGAGGGAAAAGTTGACGAAGGTGCTACATTTTATTTCACCCTTGGTCTCAGTAGTTAAACTGTCTAAACAGACTTTGCGAGCCTAAAGTCAGAACAAAAACACACCATGGGACTAGGACACAAACCGGCTTCATACCACACTGCCACGGGCTTGCGGTCGAACAGAGATTAGCTGATACATTTTTTTGACTTGAACGTGTTTTCTGTTGTTATCACAGGGTATGTAATTGATTAATTTATAACCAGTTTTTTCCGGG
This sequence comes from Gammaproteobacteria bacterium, assembly GCA_024639445.1. GTDB lineage: Bacteria > Pseudomonadota > Gammaproteobacteria > UBA6429 > Thiohalophilaceae > JAHEIJ01. The sequence continues at coordinate 2,110 of JAHEIJ010000156.1, read as the reverse complement.
ATTATGTGATCTATATCCAAAATAGTGTTTACTGATCAAGATCAAGTTATTTTTAACCTCTGTGACCTGTTATAAAGTAATTTCTCTATTAATATATAACCGTATACAGCTATAGCAATCCATGTAGTGAGAACCACCACCCTCTTCTAATAAACAAAGGGGCTCCACATGAAGAGAAAGCACACTTTCTGGGCTACCACCGTACTTATGGCCGGCTGGTTAGTTTCCCTGGGTGCCTTTAGCGGCACAGCCTACGCATCCGAATCGACGGCCGATCACAGTAAATTCAAGGAACTTGATAAAAATTTCAAGACCGGACCCGAGGTCACCAAGGCCTGCCTCTCCTGTCATACCGAGGCCGCCAAGCAGGTGCACAAGACGCCGCACTGGACCTGGGACTTTATGAACCCAACAACCGAACAACGTCTGGGGAAGAAAAATGTCCTGAATAATTTCTGTATCACCCCTCAGTCGAACTTCGCAGGCTGTACCGCCTGTCATGTGGGCTACGGCTGGAAAGACAGGAACTTTGATTTTACCTCCGAGCAAAACGTGGATTGCCTGGTGTGTCATGACACCACCGGTGGCTACAGTAAACCCCCTGGCAAAGCCGGTAACCCGGCAGATTACGTTAAGCTGAAAAACGTGGCACAGAACGTGGGCAAGACCAGCCGCGATACCTGCGGTGCCTGCCACTTCTTCGGCGGAGGTGGCGATGGGGTCAAGCACGGCGATATGGACAGCTCGCTGACCATGCCGGACGAAGAGCTGGATATCCATATGGATGCCCTGGGACTCGACTTCACCTGTGGTACCTGTCATGCCACCTCGGCCCATGAAGTCCCCGGTAGCCGCTATATGCCTACTGCGAAGGAAGGCGAAGGCGTCATGCTTCGCGGCAAGGAAGAAGGCCGTAATCCAGCCACTTGCCGAGCCTGCCATGGCAGTGAGCCCCATTCCGAGGCCATGGATAATCTCAACACCCATACCCGCAAGATCGCTTGCCAGACCTGCCACATTCCGACCATCGCACGCGGCGGTGTCGCTACCAAGATGTCATGGGACTGGTCGACCGCCGGTAAACTGACGCCTGAAGGCAAACCGATGGTCAAGAAAGATGAATCCGGGCATGTGGTCTATCACGGCAAGAAAGGCGACTTTACCTATGCCGCCAACGTGCCACCGGAGTATGTCTGGTTCAATGGCAAGGTGAAATACACCCTGCTGGGCGACAAGCTGGACGTGAACGCGGAATTCACTCCCATTAACCATTATGAGGGCAGCCCGGATGATGGCAAGTCACGCATCTGGCCGGTGAAAGTCTTCCGGGGCATGCAGCCCTATGACCCGGTCCACAAAACCCTGGTGATCCCCCATACCGCCGGCAAGGATGCAACCGCATACTGGGCAAACTTCGACTGGCAAAAAGCCATCAAAACCGGGATGGACAGTGTGGGTGCACCTTACTCCGGTGAGGTCGACTTCATCAGGACCCAAATGATGTGGCCCATCACCCATATGGTGGCCCCCGCCGAAAATGCCCTCTCCTGTGAAGATTGCCACAGCAAGGATGGCCGGCTGAAAAACATCGAGGGTGTTTACATGCCGGGCCGCGATTCCAACAAGCTACTGGATATGGCCGGCTGGACGCTTGCCTTACTGGCATTGATTGGGGTTCTCATTCACGGTGCCATTCGTCTCGTCACCCGTAAAAAATAAAAAGGGCAATGTCATGACTGTCGAAAAAATATATATATTCAAACGCTTCGAACGTTTCTGGCACTGGGCTCAAGCCGCCACTATCATCTTCCTGATGCTGACGGGCTTTGAGGTCCATGGCACCTACAAGCTCTTCGGCTTCGAAAAAGCATCGAACCTGCATGTTATCGGGGCCTGGACGCTGATCACATTGTGGGTGTTCGCCGTGTTCTGGCACTTCACCACAGGGGAATGGAAACAATATATTCCTACGATGAAGAAAGTGGATGCTATGATCAAATACTACGCATTGGGCATCTTTACCAATGCGCCGCATCCCTTCCGTCAAACTACCCGGCGCAAACACAATCCGTTACAACGCCTGGCTTATCTGTTCTTCTGGCTGATCATT
>JAHEIJ010000004.1 GCA_024639445.1 Gammaproteobacteria bacterium | reverse complement strand
GGTTGAGTGACTATGACACCAAGCTGGTTGTCTGGTTGGTACAGAACCATCTCATGATGTCCTCCACGGCCCAGCGTAAAGACATCAGTGATCCTGAGGTGGTCCATGAGTTTGCGTGCCAGGTAGGCAACAAATCACGACTTGATTATCTTTACCTGCTCACGGTAGCCGACATTCGTGCCACCAGTGACAAGGTCTGGAACTCCTGGAAGGGGGCCTTGTTGAAGGAACTCTATGATGCCACACGCCAGGCCTATCGCCGCGGGTTACAGAACCCGGTCCTGCAATCCGAACATATTGAAGATACCCGCAACCAAGCGAGCCAGTTACTCAAGCACAGTCCTTATGCCCCGCAGTCCATTAACAACCTGTGGGACAAGTTCGGCGATGAATATTTTTTACGCTTTCTGCCCGAGGAAATCATCTGGCACACCAAAGCCATTCTGTCGCGAGAAGATCCGGATCAGGCAGTGGTCTTAATGCGGGATATGCCCCAGCGCGGCGGGACGGAACTGTTTATCTACACCCGGACTTACGACACCCTTTTCCTGCAAGCCACCTCCCTGCTGGAGCGCAGTAATGCCACTATTCTGGATGCGCGAATCTTCAGTACGAGTGACGGTTATTCACTTGATTCATTCCTGGTCGCCAATCACGAATATCATCCTTTGGGAGAAAGTAATCAATCCATTCACCTGCTGGAACTGTTGCAGGAAAATATCACACAACCTCTGGAAACCATTCCTGAAGTCTCACGCCAGTTAGCACGTCAAATCAAACATTTTAAATTTCCCACCCAGGTGGAGTTCGAACAGCATGAAACGCTTGGCCGCACAGAAATGCACGTAAAAGCCCTTGACCGGCCTGGATTGTTGTCACGAATTGCCCGTGCATTGCATGATTGTGAAATTCAGTTAAGCAATGCCCGGGTTGCCACCTTTGGTGAACGGGCGGAAGATATTTTTTATATCACCGATAAAAGCGACCAACCAATACAAGACCCGTCTCAACTCAAGTGTCTTGAACAGTCTATTATCAACTACCTGAGCGACGAACATGCTGACTGAAGTGATATCCTCATGACAGGCTGCGAACCAGCAACGGTATAGTGAAACGAAATTGAGTTGCGGAGCTATTAATGCCCCGGCACTAATCCGTCGTTTCAATAAACTCCAGCGCATTGCCATCCGGATCACGACAAAACAAGGCGCGACGACCGGAACGACTCAGCGTATAGGTGATTCCCGCTGTCTTGAGCCTGGCTAGCAGTGAGTCCAGCTCGCTGATCCCGAAAGCCACATGCCGGTCACGCCCGCCATGTTGCGGTCGGCCTTCGACCGGATCCGGGTTGGGTAATTGCAATAGGTGTATTTGCTGCTGCTGGATTTGCAGCCAGGCCCCCGGATATCCCAGTTCGGGTCGATCAGGGACGATCGCCATTCCCAGCACGCCGTGATAAAAATCCAGCGCGCGCTCCAGGTCCGCAATAATGAAACTGGCATGCTGTATAGCGCTAATTTTAAACATAGTTAACCTGCTCGCTCAGGATTTTATATGTGCATGGGCGGATAAATAGGCCGCCAGGATCACAAAACCGCCCCCAACCCATTCACGCAGCAACACAACCTCGTCGGTAAGGAGTTGGGCGGAAACCGCCCCGGCCACGACTTCAAACAACAGAATCACCGCCGATCGATATACCGGCAAGTGGGTCACGCCATACACCACCGTAAGTGTCATCACCACCAGCACCAGCGCACCGAGCACCAGGGCACTGCTGATGGTATAGCCGGATGCGTCCCCCAATGAACGACCGGTGATCATAATCAATAGCACGGCAACCACGATGACACCCAACCAGGCACTGGCGGTTTTCGTATACACCGAAACATTCTGGGTGCTACGCACCAGCACATTCACCAGGGCAAAACTGAATCCCGAGGAAAGCGCCAGCCAATCAGCTCGATGCTGTGGCCAGGGCATCCCGCTCTCGGGATGCCATAACATAATAACGGCCCCGGCCAAGGCCAAGGCCAACACCCACAATGAGTCACGCTGCAACTGCTCGCGCAGGATTAACCAACCCATCAATGTCGCCCACAATGGCGAAAGGTAGAACAGCAAAAGCACCCGCACAATATTGCCTTCCAATACCGCCAGAATAAACGCGGTATTGCACCACCCACTGACCAAAGCGATTGCCAGTAACATCCAGGGTGCCTTGATAAATTCACCCCAGTGGCCACGCATCAGCAACAACATGGTCGGCAGGGTGCCGCAATAAATCAGTAAAGTGCTCCATAGCCCGTGCAGGCCGTGTTGTTCCAGCAAGCGCAATGGGTACCAGAAAACACCCCACAGGGTTGCCGCCAATAACAGGCTAAGAACGGCATTAAGTTGATGTGGTTTTATCGCCAGCATCGATTCGTCTATACTCTGCATCATTTTGTTGGCCGGCAATTTCCTGCCGGTTGCTTGCGGCACAATGAACAACGAACATACTCGTTTTTATTAATAATATGAACCCGGATCTCAACAAGCTACATCCCTACCCGTTCGAGAAACTCGCCAACCTCAAGCAAGGCATCACTCCCCCTGCCGAGTTGGCGCCGATTGCCCTTTCGATCGGTGAGCCAAAACATGCGGCACCCGGCTTTGTGGTTGATGCCATACAGGGCGCGCTGGATGGTTTATCCCGCTACCCGACGACCAAAGGTCAGATAAATTTACGCATTGCCATTGTCGGGTGGCTAACGCAACGCTTTCAGTTGCCTACCGACAGCCTCGATCCCGAGCAGCATGTCCTGCCGGTAAACGGCACCCGCGAAGCCCTGTTCGCCTTTGCCCAGGCCGTGGTTGACCGCCAGCATGACGCCTGTGTGGTGATGCCGAATCCGTTTTACCAGATTTACGAAGGCGCCACCCTGCTCGCGGGGGCTGAACCTGTTTATCTGAATACTCTGGCCGAGAACGGTTTTGTGCCCGATTTCGATAGCGTGAGTGCGGAAACCTGGCAGCGCTGCCAGCTACTATATCTTTGTTCCCCCGGCAATCCTACCGGTGCGGTGATCGATAGCGCCACGTTGCAGCGATTGATTGCCCTGGCGGAAAAATATGACTTCATCATTGCCTCCGATGAGTGCTATTCGGAAATCTATTTTGATGAGAAACACCCCCCGGTAGGCCTGTTAGAGGCTGCCGTTGAAGCCGGTCATGAGGATTACCGGCGTTGTGTGGTATTCCACAGTCTGTCGAAACGTTCCAATTTACCGGGACTCCGTTCTGGCTTTGTCGCGGGTGATGCTGCAGTGCTGAAGCGTTTTCTGAAGTACCGCACCTACCATGGTTGTGCCATGCCACCGCATCACCAGGTCGCCAGTATTCAGGCCTGGCAAGATGAAAGCCATGTAGTGGTCAATCGTCACCAATATCGCGCCAAATTTGATGCCGTGCTGGAGATCCTGCGGCCGGTATTGGATGTCGAGCGTCCGGCCGCCGGCTTTTACCTCTGGCCGCAAATCCCGGTTGACGACACGGAATTCGCACGCGAGCTCTACGCCCAACAAAACGTCACTGTGCTACCCGGCAGTTACCTGTCCCGCTCGGTTGAGAGCATCAATCCCGGCCAGCAGCGAGTACGCATGGCGCTGGTGGCGGAGTTTGACGAATGTATCGAAGCGGCGCGACGCATTCGTGCCTATGTCGAATCCATAAGCTAATCCTTTTTCTGTTCGCTATAATAGCGGCCAATATGACAGCCGCGCCCTACTGGAGAATACTTGCATGAGCGACATTAAGACCATTATTGAAAACGCCTTTGAAAACCGCGCCGAGATCACTCCGCGCAGCGTTGATACCATCGTGAAAGAAGCCGTCACCGAAGCCATCCAGATGCTGGACAAGGGTGAGGTCCGGGTTGCAGAAAAACAGAATAATGACTGGATGGTTAACGAATGGTTAAAGAAAGCCGTGCTGCTGTCATTCCGGATCCATGATAACCAGTTTATGAAAGGCGGCTTTACCAATTATTACGACAAGGTGCCGGCCAAATATTCGGATTACAACTCGCGTGAATTTCGTAACGAAGGGGTACGGGTTGTGCCGCCCGCCACGGTACGCAAAGGCGCCTTCATTGCCCCCAGCGTGGTACTGATGCCTTCTTATGTGAACATCGGTGCCTACGTGGATAGCGGCACCATGGTAGACACCTGGGCCACCGTCGGCTCCTGTGCCCAGATTGGCAAGAATGTACATCTCTCCGGTGGTGTAGGTATTGGTGGCGTGCTGGAACCACTACAAGCCGCGCCAACCATCATTGAAGACAATTGCTTTATCGGTGCACGTTCCGAAGTGGTCGAAGGTGTAATCGTGGAAGAAAGCTCGGTAATTTCCATGGGTGTCTACATCGGTCAAAGTACCCGTATCTACAATCGTATGACGGATGAAATCACCTACGGACGCATTCCGGCTGGTTCCGTGGTGGTATCCGGCAATCTGCCCTCCAAGGATGGCAAATACAGTCTTTATTGCGCCGTGATCGTCAAACAGGTGGATGAAAAAACCCGTGGCAAGGTTGGTATTAACGAACTGTTGCGCGACATTTAATGGCCATTCTGTACGGCATTGCCAACTGTGATACCGTGCGCAAGGCACGCAAGTGGTTAACAACGCACAACGTCGATTATCAGTTTCATGACTTTCGCAAGGATGGCCTCAGTGCGAAGCAACTCAAGCACTGGGCCACGGTGGTCGGCTGGGAAACCTTGTTAAATCGTCGCGGCCAGACCTGGCGTAAACTGCCGGATAAGGCAAAAACCGAATTAAGTGAAAGCAGCGCACTCAAGTTAATGCAGGCGGAGCCAACCCTGATTAAGCGTCCGGTGTTGGAAATGAAATCCCGGGTCCATGTCGGATTTAAAGACGCTGACTATCAAGACCTGTTTGGTTAAAACATAAACTATGTCTGACACGCTCAATCTCGCCAAGGAGTTAATCTCCCGCCAATCGGTCACACCGGAAGATGCCGAGTGCCAATCAATCATGGCCAGGCGCCTGGAGGCACTTGGGTTTTCTATTGATCACCTCCGGTTTGGAGAGGTGGATAACCTCTGGGCCCGGCGCGGTTCTGAAGGTCCGCTGTTTGTCTTCGCCGGCCATACGGATGTGGTACCAACAGGACCGGAAAGCGATTGGCGCCACCCGCCTTTTTCACCTACTGAAGAAAATGGCCTGTTGTATGGCCGTGGTGCCACTGACATGAAAGGCTCATTGGCCGCCATGATCACGGCCACCGAACGTTTTATCGCGCAGCACCCCAAGCATCAGGGCTCAATTGGCTACTTGATCACCAGTGATGAGGAAGGCCTGGCCATTGAGGGCACGGTGAAGGTGATCGAATGGTTACAGGCACGCAACGAAGCCATCGACTGGTGCCTGGTCGGTGAACCCACCAGCTCGGATAAAGTCGCTGATGTCATCAAGAATGGACGACGGGGTTCCCTCGGGGCGACACTAACTGTCAGAGGGACGCAGGGCCACGTGGCCTACCCTCATCTGGCAAAAAACCCCGTGCACCTGGTTGCCCCCGTATTGGCGGAACTGGTGGCCATGCAGTGGGACAACGGCAATGATTCTTTTCCGCCGACCACGTTTCAGATCAGTAACATTCAGGCGGGTACCGGCGCGACCAATGTCATTCCCGGCGACTTGACGGTGTTATTCAATTTTCGCTTCTCTACCGAAATCACCGATGCCGAGCTTCGAAGCCAGGTGGAAACGATACTTCAAGAACATCCCCTGGATTACCACATTGACTGGCAACTCTCCGGCCAACCGTTCTTAACACCGAAGGGAGAACTCGTCGATGCGACGCAAGCCGCAATCAAAACCATCTGCGGTTATGAAACAGAACTTTCTACTAGTGGCGGCACCTCGGATGGTCGTTTTATCGCACCGACCGGGGCCCAGGTGCTGGAGCTGGGACCGCTAAACGCCACCATTCATAAAGTAGATGAACATGTTGCCATTGACGAGCTAGACACTTTGTCAGAAATTTACCAGCAAATCCTCAATAATCTATTGACCTGAATCAGATCGGGTCAGGGTATAAATCCCTGCTCAATAGCCCGAATCACATCCAGTTCCAGTTCGGTGACGACTTTTTTTGCCGGACTGTTTGACGCGACCTGACTGGGACGCACAAACAATATCGAGGTAGTGCCTTTTTTATGGGTAAGGGTGATATGCAGGGGACATAAAGCCAGCATATCGGGGTCCATGTTACTCACTTCATTTGCATACCAGGCATTGCAGAACACCAGACTGCGAATAGCGTCCAAATCATTCTTATTATAATTTTTGCCCCAACGTTGGGCGAAATTTGACAGATTCTTACCAATATTGGGTTCGAAAACCACGAAATAACCGTTGTTCTCAAGCGCGGTAAATACCTTTTTATAGGTAGCAGAAAAATCCCCTTTTACCTTTTTTACATAGACACTCGGCTCAACAACCGGTGGAGGTGTTGCAGTTGTCGCCTCTATCCCAGCCGGTGCCGCCGCTTCTTCAGCCCATGCAACTGTAGTTGCCAGCAGGAAAAGTACAAAAATGGATCTGAGGTTCAACATACGATCACCTGAAAATAAATGAACACGTTTTATGGGAGGAAATGGTAGTCGAAAACAGCCTCAAGATCACGTAACCTGGTATCACCCTGGCAACCCCACTTATGAAGCAGATTTGCGCTGCGCCACCTGATTCCGAAGGTAAATTGGCTCAAGTTGCTCCGCCCTGACAACCTCATTGCGCTCATAGGCATTGACGGCCAATCCGGCTAATACCGCCGCATGGGGAAAATCATACGCGCTATCCGCCAAGACCTGAAAACCAGGCTGGGATTGCAGTTGATCCTGGTATTGCCGGCTGCCACTGCCGACACAGTAACACGGCCCGTCTTCCATCATTACCTGCTCAACGGGACCCACCCGCTCTGCACTCGCGGTGACCATTAGCTTGCCCTGAAATTCATAGCGCGCCCAATAAACTTCCTGCATTCGTGCATCGATCAATGCCAGAACATTTTCATGGCGCAGTTTCAGCCACACCGCCTGTGCCAGTGTCGCCAAGCTGGAAACTGGCACCACCGGTAAATCCACTGAATACGCCAGGCCCTGCACGACGCCGGTGCCAATGCGCACACCGGTAAATGATCCCGGACCACGATCCACGGCCAGGGTATCCAGCTGGGACAGATTTAAGCCGCTCTCTGCAAGCAGTTGCTGTACCATGGGTAGTATCAACGTAGTATGTTGCCGCGGCGCGATCTCAAATCGCTCTCGGACTTCACCGTCCAGCCATAACGCCGCCGAACAGGCTTCCGTCACCGTATCGATCGCTAACAGTTTCAAGCCATCGTACTCCGGCTACTACGCTTAGCCGCACCGGCTTGCAGCGCAAAGAATTCCTCGACCTGCTGTGGATCCCGCGTACGGGCCATGGGTGGCAGGCTGTCGAGAAACAATCGACCATAGGGTTTATTCAACAAGCGGGGATCACAAATCATGAGTACGCCACGGTCATGCACATCCCGAATCAGCCGTCCTGCGCCTTGCTTGAGTGCAATCACCGCATCCGGTAACTGGTATTCCATAAAGGCATTAATACCCATTTTACGCATGGCATCGATGCGGGCTTTTAATACCGGATCCCCGGGTGAAGCAAACGGTAATTTATCAATGATCACACATGAAAGCGCCTCACCCCGTACATCCACACCTTCCCAGAAGCTACTGGTGCCCAACAGTACCGCATGGGGTGTATTGCGAAAGCGATGCAATAAAATATCACGGGGTGCGTCCCCCTGTACAAACAGCGGGTAGTCCGCCTGTTCACTCAATAATGTCGCCGCTTCAGTCAAGGCACGGTAACTGGTAAACAATAGAAACGCGCGGCCCTGACTGGCGGCCAGTACCGGTAGCGCTGCCTTGATCACCCCCTGGGTATATGCAGGCGCGCTGGGTTCTGGCAACCCTTTGGGCACATAAAACAGAGCCTGTTCGGCATAGTCAAACGGACTTTCCCATTGCGCACTGATTACCTCCTGCAAACCCAGGCGATCGGTAAAATGGCTAAAGCTTTTGCCCACGGCCAGTGTGGCCGAGGTGAATATCCAGGCCGCCGACACTCCCAGCATCTGCTTTTGAAAATAGTCAGCAATACTTAAAGGAGTAAGATGCAGGGAAAAGGATCGTTTATAGGTTTCAAACCAATGAATATGGTCCTCAGGACTCTCGCCGGTGAGCGCAACAAACGCGGCGAGCAAATCGGCGCAACGGCGTTCACAGCTTTCCAGGCCCTTGCTGCGTTCAGCCAGGGGATGGAGTAAACGCCGGATCGCTTCCAACTGTTCCTCGACCGCCGTTACCAACGCTTGAATGTCTGACTGGTGGCTGACTTCCAACCAGGCGGCCCGACGCTGGGCCTGGCCAAAGGCTAAGCGTAGATCACGCACCTGCTTTTGTAACTGATCGGTGGCGCGGACGATTTCGTCACCCTCGTTAATATCACGTCGGAACTCGGTGTCGATATCGCGGGCCAGTTCCAGGAGTTGATTGCCGCTTATCGCCTGCCCAAAAAAGTTGGATGCCACATCGGCTAGCTGATGCGCCTCATCAATAATAAAAGCATCAGCGGCCGGCAACAGCTCACCAAAACCTTCTTCCTTCAAAGCCATATCGGATAACAGCAGATGATGATTCACCACCACGATATCGGCGGCCTGGGCAGCCCGACGGGCATTGATCAAATGGCAGTCATCAAAGGAAGGACACTCCTGTCCCAGGCAATTCTCGCTGTTGGATGTGACCTGCGCCCATACCATATCGCTCTCATTGATGTCGCTACACTCGGCAATATCACCATTGTGAGTCCGCCCGGCCCAGCTTCGTATACGCCGAACCTTGTCAGCCTGCTCGTGTGAGGTATAACGCCCCGCTTCCGCCAATGCCAGGCGATGCACGCAAAGATAATTGCCCCGGCCTTTTAACAACGCCACACTGACCGGCACGGCAAGCGCATCACGTACCACTGGTACATCCCGCTTGAATAACTGGTCCTGCAGGTTTTTGGTGCCGGTGGAAATAATCACCTTTTGCCCCGAGAGCATGGCTGGTACCAGGTAGGCAAAGGTCTTGCCTGTTCCCGTGCCGGCTTCCGCCACCAGAACTGATTTGTGTGTCAGTGCATCCGTCACGGCTTCAGCCAGTTCCTGCTGCACGCGACGAGGAGCAAATCCCTCCAGCTGCTGTGCAAGCTGTCCGTTGCTACCGAGTATGTCCGTGGCTGAAAGCAAGTGAAAAAACGATGTGGTGGTTGGTTGAGTAATTGATTTGGGTGAGAAGTATACTGTATCGAGTATTTATCTGCTGTTATTCAAGCAGTTGCTCCGCGTGACGCTGCGCTGCCTCGGCCCCTGACTTGTCCCCTTTCTGATAGCGGGCTTGAGCAATAATACGCCAATTATTGGCTTGTAATTCCTGATTACCCTGATCCAGGCTATTAGACTTGGCCGCAAGGCCTGCAGCCTGACTGAGCTGTCCCTGGTGTAGACGCAATTTGGCCATGTAGTGCCATAACACCGCATTCTGCGGTTCAATCCGTAACGCCCGTTCCAGTTGCGCTTCCGCTACGCTTAAACGTCCTTCGTTGGCTGCTTGCCGGGCTTTCGCCAGCAGGGCCAGGGCCGCTTTACTCGTCTGGGGTGAAGGCCGAATTTGCGGCTGATCTGCCGCTACCGGTTCTACCTCAAAGCCTTGCTGGCCTTCTGGTTGTGGTGGTGAAACACTACAACCTGCCAAGAGCAGCAGGGTTATCCCAACGAGTTTTCTATGCATCATGCGGATTCATATCATCGATTAAACAAGTTTTTGAACCAACTCCCGGAGTCAGTTTGCGACTCACGACAGGCGGAGTGCTCTTGCGGGGCCGTACCTTCAATAAATGCCAGATTGATTGCACCCTCGCATTTCGCTTCGCTTAACAATCCACTGGACTGATCAATCCAGTAGTATGCCACTTTATCGGTGACCGGTGCGGGTAATGGGCGCGTCGGTATATGACCCATGATATCAGCCCAGACCGTGAGAGCCCCACTACTGCCAGTCAAGCCGGTCGGTTGATTATCATCCCGGCCTAGCCAGACCACAGCCAGATGTTCACCGCTGAAGCCGGCGAACCAGCTATCCCGTTGATCATTGGTGGTTCCGGTTTTGCCTGCGACAGTCAATCCCACTGGCAGGTGGTGTTGCAGACTTCTTGCTGTGCCGGTTTTTGTCACTTCATGCAAAGCACTCACCAATACCGCCACATGGGCTGGATCAACAGTTTGCTCCACTTCAAGCGGAAATCGACGCAGGTGTTCACCATCGACGGTCATGACTTCTCGAATGACCCGTAAGGGTGTATGAAAACCACCCGAAGCCAGGGTCTGATATAAGCCGGTCACTTCATAGGGCGTAAATCCAATGGCGCCAAGCAGCATAGAGGGATACGGCGGGATCTCCCGCTCGGCCCCCAGTCGCTGCAAGGTATCGGCAATGCGCTCAAATCCAAGGTCCATCCCGAGGCGAACTGTCGCCTGGTTGTAGGAGTGAACCAGCGCAGAATACAACGGCACCGTGCCATGGGACTTGTCATCATAATTTTTCGGGGACCAGATAGTGCCCTCAGGTCCTTTCATGCTTATCGGCGAGTCATTCAGGCTGGTCGCCAGCGTGTACTTGTCTGACTGCTCCAGGGCCGTGAGATAAACCGCGGGCTTGATCAGGGAACCGATCTGGCGCTGGGCATCCAGGGCGCGGTTAAAACCGGCATAGCGCGGCTGACGATCACCCACTACCGCCAACACTTCTCCGCTGGTGGTATCCGTCACGACGACCGCGCCTTGTAACTGGCCTTGCAGGCCTCGCTGCATATCCAGTAACTGGGTCCGACGACGCAAGGCCTGTTCGGACGCCTGCTGCACTCGCGGATCAAAGGTGGTGAATATACGCAACCCTTCAGAGGTTAAATCTTCCTTACGATAATCCCGTTGCAACTGGCGACGTACCAGTTCCATAAAGGCAGGATAATGCGTGTCCCCGGCTCGACCTCTGGCAATACCCAGACCGGATGTTTTCGCCTGGTTGGCTTCGTCCCTGGTAATAACAGCCTGCTCCGCCATAATGTCGAGGATAAGATTACGACGTTTACGCAACCGTTCCGGATGTCGCAGGGGATCGTAATAAGACGGTCCTCTCACCAGGGCAATGAGCGTTGCTATCTGCGGTAGGGTCAACTTCTGTAATGGCCGGTCAAAATAATAGTGGCTGGCGAGACCAAAACCATGAATCGCGCGACTTTTTTCCTGGCCGAGATAGATTTCATTCAGATAGGCTTGAAGAATTTCGTCTTTGTCATAATGCCATTCCAGTAACACCGCCATAATGGCTTCATTGCCCTTGCGCCACAGGCTGCGTTTATTGCTCAAAAAGAAATTTTTTACCAGTTGCTGGGTCATGGTGCTGCCACCCTGCACAGTGGCCCCGGCTTTGAGGTTAGCCATCATGGCGCGTGCAATGGCTCGCGGTGCGACCCCATGATGCAGATAAAAATCACGATCCTCGACCGCCACCAGGCCCTTGGGTAACAAGGGCGGTACGTCTTCCAGTTTGACCAGAACGCGGTCTTCACGATGGGAAGGGTAAATGCCTCCCACCCTGAGTGGCTCCAGCCTGACAATATCCAACTCCGAACCGTCCTTAACATCCTGCACGGTCTGCACCATGCCGTCGTCGAATTGAACATCCATCAACCGGGCCGGCGCATCACCATCCCAGAAATGAAATGCGCGGCTATAGAGCCGGAATTCGCCACCACTCTGAGAAAATGTCCCGGGCTCGCTAACCCGGTAAGCATAACGGTATCCGAGCTGCTCCAGTTCCTCACGGAACGATTGCGATGACAATGTCGCACCTGCATACAATTCCAGAGGACGGCCAAAAACCTGGGCCGGCAAGGCCCAACGCTTGCCTTCGAACTGAACGCGGATAACAACATCGAGATAGATCACCCACGCCACGGTCAGCACAAAACCACCGAGCAGGATAGTCCGCCAGTTTACAAAGCGTCGCCAGCCGGTGAGCGGTTTACGCCTGGCGGGACGTTTTCTCTTGGAGGGAGCCGCTTTTCGCCGACTTTTATGGCTGGCTACGGGTTTACGACGACGGGAAGACTTTTTCGGCATGAATAAATATCAACTAATCAATTGACCTCATTCTACCCTAACCGTCCAATAAAATTGCGATGCCTGCTTGAAAAATTATCGAAGTGTGAATGCGGGTTGAGGTTACCCGGGACTAATTCTGCCGCCACCTTAACGATTAAACAGGGCCTGCATATTTACGTCACTTTTCTCCTCTTCTGTGAATTCCAGCAAGGAAAAGTCCTTGAAGTTAAGAATGCGGGCAACGATCACATCCGGAAACTGCTCAATCCGGACATTATTGAGGTTCACAGCCTCGTTATAAACTTCGCGCCGGTCCGCGATGCCGTTTTCCAGTTGAGTAATACGCACCTGCAACTGCTGAAAACTGTTATTGGCTTTCAGCTCCGGATAATTTTCCGCCAGTGCAAATAAATGGCCCAGCCCCAAACGCAGTTGGGATTCTGCCTGTCCCAGTTGCTTAATGTCGCCACCACTGCGCGCTTCCATCACCGCCGAACGGGCCTGAGTGATTTTTTCCAGCGTCTCCTGTTCATACTGCATGTATTGCTTACAGACCTCGACCAGTTTGGGTAACTCATCGTGGCGTTGCTTCAACAACACATCGATGTTTGACCAGGACTTGGAAACACTGTGTTTAAGAGTAACCAGATTGTTGTATATGAAGATGCTGAAGAAGACCAGGACCACAATGACCGCAAGTAGAATCAGGAGAGGCAAGTCCATAGAGATGAAAATCCTTTATTCATTATTAGTGGTTAGAACGAACTCAATGGCAACATCAACAAAACGATTGTCGGCCAACTTTATACAGTCTCTGGGACTGGCTCGATGCGACCCATGTCGTAATTTTAGTCATCGGACACCGGTAGACTGAACTTGAGGACAATATCTGTGTTCGAGATCCGAATTCTTAACTTGAAATAGATTTAAGGCCTGAAATCAGTCATTTATGTCTAATCAATCACATTAGAATACATTTGGAACTATTTGATTATTTTAGTTTTTATTGATTTATCACCTCGATTAGGCTAAAAATCATATTAGGCTAATCAATAATACAAAAAGCTATGCCCTTGCAACTTCAGACCAGAACCGGATGGGTGATCGGTATACTGCTGCTCAGCCTGCTATTGAGTGCTTGTGGTAGCAAACCCTACCGTCCCACTATCAAATCAGCGGAGCGCCAGGAAGTTATCGAGGCCGCCCGCGGCATGCTGGGGGTACCATACCGTTACGGCGAAAGTTCGCCCACACGGGGCTTTGACTGCAGTGGTTTAGTGCAATACGCGCATAACCAGGCCGGAATCGAAGTTCCACGGACTACCGGCGAACAATATCGTGCCGCTCTGCCTATTAATCGTCAGGCTTTGCGTCCGGGAGACCTGGTGTTTTTCCGTACCCACAAACAGCGTTATGTTTCCCATGTGGGGATCTATCTGGGCAAGGGTAAATTTATTCATGCACCATCGTCCGGTAAACGCGTCTCCATCGCCAGTTTGAAAGACGATTACTGGCGTCAGCGTTACACCTCCGGGGGTAGAATGTTCTGAATGAATAAGAAAATTAATTCTCGCGCAATTTGTAAGACTCGGACTCAACAAAAACGCGAAACAACTGCTCGTCCAGTTTGCCAATCTTCACTTCATTCTCGATAACCTGCAGTGCCGTTTCCGTCGGCACACCACTGCGATATGGACGATCACCAGCCGTCAAGGCATCATAGATATCGGCAATCGCCATAATCCTTGATTGCACTGGAATTTGATCGGCCATCAACCCCTGCGGGTATCCGGTTCCATCCAGTTTTTCGTGGTGAGCGTGGGCAATATCAGGGATGCCTTCAAATTGTCCGGTCCAGGGAATCAAGCTTAGAAATTCAAAGGTATGGCTGACATGAGATTCGATTTCCCTTCGTTCCTCGGGATTAAGACTACCGCGAGAAAAACTCAGTACTGAAAATTCAAAATCAGTCAGCAGCTGGATTTCCTGTTCATCATGATCAGTGAATCGATAATCATTGACCTCGTGGAGACGCCCGGTATTTTTGTCATACAGGTGTTCCGGTTCATTGACTTCCAGGATCATTACAAGGAATTCATTTAAGCGGGCAATTTCCTGTTGCAGCTTTTCGTCCAACTGTTTTTGCCGTAATTGGAACTCATCGGGAGATAAGCCCTCATTCTGATACATATCGACCGAGTCCTTATACGCCTTGCGCTCCAGACAGGCCTGAGCGTACTTGATACGCAGCTTGAGTTCCGCCATCTCGTGGGGGTAGAGTTTTTTTGCCTTGGTAAGGATATGTTCTCGAACGCCCACCTTACCGAAATCATGCAACAATGCCGCATAACGAACTTCCTGTATTTGCTCACGACTGAATGTGGTGTCACTTAGGCCATATTCGTTCGTTCGATCCACGGCCATCGCCAACTGTTCGGTATGATCCGCCACCCGAAAGGAGTGGCCCGCGGTGCTCGGATCCCGTGCTTCAATGGCTTGCACTGAAGCGGTGACGAAACCTTCAAATAAACCTTCGATCTCCTGATAGAGTTGGGAATTCTTCATGGAAATCGCCATCTGGGCGGAAATCCCGGTAAGCACGTCCAGATCCTCAGCCGTAAAGACATGGGAACTTTGACGGGTATCGATCTGAATCAGCCCAAGCACATCATTTTCGTAAAGCAAGGGTGCGCATATCACACTTCGAATCGACAGATCCTGGATAGAATCATGGTTACTGAATCGTTGATCGCCCAGGGCATCCATCAACATCAAAGCGTGTTTCTGTTCCAACACCTGATTAATTATGGTACGTGATAAGGCGATTTCCTCCTCCGGCGGAATTTCACTGTCACGGTTTCGCATGATCAGAGGATGAAACTGATTGGTTTTGGCCTTATAAGCGACCACGAAGGCCCGATCCGCCCCTTCGAATATTTCGAAAATCAGCTGCATGATTTTGGCCAATAATTCTTCCAGGTCAGTAATCGCCCCCAGGGCAATACTTACCTGTATCATGGCCTGCATACGTTTAACCAACTCTTTGTTCAGCTCGGCATCTTCTGATACCTTGTCCCGCAGCTGCATGAGAATCTGTGAGGCATCAACGATCATGCTCACATCAGGCTGGTCTTCGTCTTTCGAAATGACATGCAACTCACCGGTGCGTACCTGGCTTGTTTTAACTGGCGCCAGATCAAAATCCACCACACTCGATTGTGTTGCGGGGACATCCCGCAAACGAAATACAGCCTGACTATTGCCCAGGTACAATTCATCGCCATCCTTGAGTTCCCGTGCATCGCCTGGCTGCAGGAACTTGCCATGAAGCAGCGTGCCATTGGTGGAGTGAAGATCCTCAACAAAATATCCCTCGCCTTTCTGGAAGATCCGCATATGTTGCCGGCTGATTTCGGCATCGGAGAGACGAAAAAATCCTGGATCGTTTGCTCGACTGTGGCTGGAGCGCCCCAGAATCAATTCTTGCTCAATCTTGAATCGGGTACCGGAATCGGGGCCCTGGCGGATAATCAATTCGGCCATATTTTTTCGTTACCGCGTCACAAAAATATGAACTTGAGAGTTAAATACATTTTAAGTTTCTAGCACTAACTACCGACAACAGTAAAAAGATGCGTCATATGAGCGAAACATGCAAGCTGGAATCTGTTCTCTCGACAAAAAAACCGGAATCGAAACGATTAATAGAGAAATCAATTACAAAATCCCTAATTTTTAATTATCACTAATGAATTTTGCAAACTTTTAACAATATAACGAGATCGCCCTATTTACTTTCGACTACATCACATTTTTTAATTGCGGGTATATTTGCATGACTCATATTTTTATATAGTTTGTAACAAAGATATACTTTATATATAAACTAGAATGATTAAGATCAGGAAAACCAATGACAAACGATTCCCTAAAAATCCCTAAAGTTAAACGGCAAGTCAATTTGTGGGTCCACCCGGAAGGTCAGGTCATTGGCTCCCTTTTTCTACGGGAACAAAGTGTCAACCACGCCGGCATGGAAGAACCCATTGAAGTTTTAAACAAGGATAAAGCGTTTATTGTTATAGACAGGGAGGATAAAGGGCAGGTTTGTTTCTACAACCGAAATGCCATCATTCGACTAGAATATGAACACACCCCAACAACAACTGAAGCAGAACTGAAAATCATACCCTGCCAGTTAACCATGATGGACGGTGCCTTAATTGATGGTGAAATAAGGGAAACGCTCGCACCTGATCATTCCCGTTTGTTTGACTATCTGAATCATGAAAGGGCGCGTTTTATAAAAATGTATATTGATAATAAACAGGTTTGCCTGGTCAACAAATCCTATATTATCAAAGTCACTACAGAAACATCTGAATCTAATTAGAGGTCAAGTTCCTGATGGGTCTGTTTGGGTCATTAAAAGTCAACAAGGCAATCGACATTCTGGTGGATTCGGAGGACGCTAGTCCATCGGAACTCAAGGAAGCCATGCAACTGGTGAAATCCACCGGGGCTGGCGCGATCCCTAAATTGCTTGATGCCCTGGTGGATGCACCGGAAAATCCTCATATCGATATCTTGTTGGTCAGTATGTTGACTGACAAGACCCTGCCCAAGTATGTCGATGGCCTGACCGATGATGACAAGCGTGTTGTCATCGGTACGATGCGGGCTATGGCCAAGAGTCCCATGTATGACCCCAACCGCCTGTTTACCCTGTTTGAAGACCCGCATATCCCCAAACAGGCAGTGATGCAGGTTCTGCTGGCAAAAAAAGACACACTCAAAGTAAAGCCACTACTGGAATACTTAGATAATGCCGACAAGGATAATCGGCAAGCTTTATTCAAGGTGCTGGCTTCCGTCACCGCCGAGGAGATGGTGCCGGAACTGGTGCCCTATGCTACCAATGAAGACCCGGCTATGCGCCTGCATATCGCCAGGGCCTTGTCCCAATGCAAGAAAAATACTGTGGCACGAGATGCCCTGCTACGCCTGATTAATGATAAAAACAAAACCATCCGGCAGGCGGCACTGCAAGGCCTTGGCAACATGAAAATTCCCGTTGACTCCGTCATGATTGTGCCGTTACTCAAGGACCCCGATCTCACCGTGCAGGCCCAGGCCATTGATACACTCATAAAGATTAAGGACCCGGAAGTAGTCAAATACCTGATTGAGATTCTGCAGGATGACTCCGAGTATATTCGGCGTGCTGCGGTGGAAGTGTTAAATGAGGTGGGCGACGAACGAGCGATCAAAGATCTACTGAACGCCATTCGTGACAAGGACTGGTGGGTGAAGGTGCGTGCCGCTGATGCGTTGGGTTCAATCGGCGGCCCCAAGGTTGTCGAAGCAGTGCTCGGAATGATCAATGAAAAAGATGAATTCCTGCGCCGCACAGCGGTTGAAATTCTCAACTCGGTCAAGGATGAACGTGCCGTCGCTCACCTGATTAATGCCTTAAAGGATCCTGACTGGTGGGTGCGGGAACGGGCTGCTGATGCCCTGACTAACCTGGGTGACAAACAAGCTGTACCTGCTTTGATAGAAATGCTGCAAACCCAGCCGGAGTCTGCTGCAGTTGCGATTAAAGCCCTGGCACAACTGGAAGACAGTGCGGCTATCGAACCCATTGTTGCTGCCTTGAAACACCAGGATGAAAAAGTCCAAAAAGAGGCCATGCATGCCCTCAAAGGTCTGACTGACGAGCAACATCTCGAAGAGGTACAACAAGTATTGAACGATACCATGGTCGGCGCAAATCCCAACATGAATGATCTTGCTAACCAGACCATGGCAACCGTCATGGCGCGGCTGGATCCCAGTGCTGATCCAGTCAGTATACCCTCTGAACCCAGTCAGCCTTCTCTGGGCACGACCGAAGCCACCACTCCGACTGCCTCAAGCAATCCACAAATCATAGATGCTGCCAGCCTGCAGCCCGGTGATGTGATAGAAGATCGGTATCAAATCGTTCGTCATATCGGTAAAGGCGCGTTCGGTGTCGTCGTGCTGGTTGAAGACATGATGGTTAATGAAGAAATCGTTCTTAAATTTCTTAATGCTCACATGGCGGCCGATGAAAGTGTAATTCATCGTTTCGTGCATGAATTACGTTTGACTCGCAAGATTACCCATGAAAATGTAATTCGGATTTATGACTTCATTACCATTGGTAAATCCCATGCCATCAGTATGGAGTTTTTCGACAGCCACTCCCTCTCACAGGAGATCCGGGCCGGGAGAACCAAGGATTTCAAACGCAACACCAAGATATTCATTGATATCTGCAAAGGCCTGGGGGTTGCCCATCAAATTAATGTGGTGCATCGCGATATTAAACCTGCCAATATCCTGGTTAATAGTGAAGATACCGTGAAAGTTGTGGACTTCGGTCTGGCAGCGGCTGCCAGCGAAGGGGGTGAATCGTCACGTATCACCAAAAGCGGCATTCTGGTAGGTACGCCAACGTATATGGCGCCGGAACAGGTTCGTGGTCGTGCTATTGACACCCGTACCGATATTTACAGCCTTGGCATCGTAATGTACGAAGTGTACACAGGCAAACCTCCTTATAAGGACAA
>JAHEIJ010000155.1 GCA_024639445.1 Gammaproteobacteria bacterium | reverse complement strand
GAATACCACTTCACCGACGGTCTGGCCGGCAATTCCGATGGATTCTCCATAAAAGACGCTTCCGTCTTCCAGGGCAAGCAGGGCCGGTTGCCTCAAGTAAACCTCCGTGGGACGCATGTACAAAACGGGAGGCAACTCTGGTCAGAGCGCCTCCCGTTTCAATGAAATTGGAACTGATCCTGAATAAATACTCAGACCGGGGGGATTGTAACGAAACCGGACTGGCTTCGCCAGATCCAGAAGTGCAACCGGAGTTATATCTAATTGGTAAGCGAGATTTCTATACGCGAATCGGTTATCAGCCCTCGGCCTTCAAGCCAAGGACATCCTGCATGTCATACAGACCATGCTCCCGGCTCATCAACCAGACCGCGGCACGGGCCGCTCCCTTGGCAAAGGTCATGCGACTGGATGCCTTGTGGGTGATCTCCACCCGTTCACCCACATCCGCAAACATCACAGTATGTTCACCGACAATATCGCCGGCGCGGATGGTTTCAAACCCGATGGTCTGGCGATCCCGCTCACCCGTCTGGCCTTCCCGACCGTAAACCGCGCAGTCTCTCAGGTCCCGGCCCAGCGCATCGGCCACCACTTCTCCCATGCGTAATGCCGTACCGGATGGCGCATCGACCTTGTGACGATGGTGGGCTTCGATGATTTCAATATCGACCTCATTGCCCATAATACGGGCCGCAATGTCCAGCAACTTGAAACACAGGTTTACGCCAACACTCATGTTGGGAGCAAATACAATGCCAATGCCATCCGCTGCCTGAGTAATACGTTGTTTTTCTTCATCAGTGAAACCGGTGGTCCCAATCACAATGCGCTTGCCGGCCTGGCGACAGGTTTCCAGATTGGCGAGAGTAACGGACGGGCGGGTGAAATCGATCAACACATCAATATCCGTAATGACGGCGCGCAGATCATCGACAATGGGAATATTGAGCTTGCCGACACCCGCTATTTCACCCGCGTCAGCAGCAATCACCGAACTCCCGGAGCGTTCAACGGCAGCGGTGACAACCATGCCTTCCACATCAGTGACGGCTTCAATCAAGGCCCGTCCCATACGGCCGGAGGCACCGGTGATCCCCACGTTAATCATTCAGAACTCCATTTTGATAACAGCAATCAAACCAGAAGCGAATGGTAGGAGGTTCGGGACCCAGATTCAAACAGTTAATCTTTATCCTTGTTAAAGAACTTACGTAGACCACGACTGTTTTTCTCTTTTTCTTTTTCTTCTTCAGCAAGTCGTTCCATTTCGGCAATTTCCTGCGCGCGTTTTGCTCGTTCCTTCTCAACCATTTCCCGAATCGCCTGCTTGTCCTTTTCTGAGATATCCAGACTGAATAATTTATCGTCCTCGCGCAGGATATATCGGCCAAGTTTATCGAGAAAATCCTGGTTGATGTTTTTCGCCTCAAGGTTACGTTTAACTACTCCTGGGCCTTCAAAATTATTAAGAAGTAATTGCATTGATGAAGTTTCGACATCACCAATAAACTGAACTGTAATATTTACTGGTCCTTGAATGATAAAGTTCGAATGCGTTAGCTTGTAATTATTATCCTTGAAATCTTTCCGTTCACAGAGGATTCGATAACCAGCTAGAATTTCGCTTTGCTTCTTGGCGTCGTCCTCACCTTTAACCTGCAGACTGACAGGTTCAGCAAGTTCGGCCTTGAACATGAGTTTAATATCCTTGATCTGCTGGTTACTATCGACAGTAACCTTGTAGTCCCCCTGGCGGAATGGCTGTTTCTCACCGCCCGGGAGAATTGGATAGTGGGCAATAGTTTCCGGTTTAATGAAATTCAGATTTTTCACCATTTCATTAAGGAAACGGTAAATCTCCATCATGCGGGGATGAATTTCCTTATTGTAATATTCGGTCTTTTCTCCCGAACTACCCTCAGACTGCTGCTCTTTGGCTCGCAAGCCATCAGCCTGATTTTTCAAGTCATCAAGAAGCCCCATCCGCCTTATCCTCTAAATTCTAACTCTTTGTAATATATCGGTATCCTTCCTCTTTTCTTGAATACTGTAGACCAAAACATCAGGTTTTCATATCCTCGAAGAATTTCTTTACCCCGTCCAGCCAGGAGGAGGCACGAGGACTGTGATTGACATTATCCTCGTTCATCGAAGACTCGAACTCTTTCAACAGTTCTTTTTGTTTCTTGGTGAGGTTCACCGGGGTTTCCACGGAAACCCGGCATAACAAGTCACCCAACTGGCTGCCTCGCACCGACTTGACCCCTTTACCGCGTAACCGAAACAATTTACCGCTCTGGCTCTCGGCCGGAATCTTGAGATTGACGCGTCCATTAAGGGTTGGTATTTCCAGTTCCCCCCCCAGGCTGGCTGTCACCACACTGATAGGAACTTCGCAAAACAGGTCATTACCATCACGCTGGAAAATATCATGAGGACGCACAATGACATGCACATAGAGATCACCGGATGGACCGCCATGCTCACCCGCCTCACCTTCGCCGCTTAGTCGTATGCGATCGCCGTTATCGACACCGGCCGGCACTTTGACCGAGAGGGTTTTTTGTACCTCGACGCGTCCATGACCGTGACATTTACCACAAGGTGTTTCGATGATATTGCCACTGCCGTGACAACGGGGACAGGTTTGTTGCAAAGAAAAGAAGCCTTGCTGCATCCTGACCTGGCCATGGCCGCCACAGGTCGCACAGGTTACCGGGCTGGTTCCTTGCTTGGCGCCGCTGCCACCACATTCGTCGCACTCCACATGCGTGGGTACGCGAATATTGACACTGGCGCCACTCACCGCCTCTTCCAGCGTAAGTTCAAGGTTGTAGCGTAAATCTGCACCGCGATACACCCGCTGACCGCCGGCTGTTCTGCCGCCGCCACCGAAAATATCGCCGAACACGTCACCAAAGATATCGCTGAAACTGGCACCACCGAAACCGGCACCACCCATGCCGGCAGAGGGGTCGACACCCGCATGACCAAACTGGTCATAGGCAGCCCGTTTCTGCGCATCAGTCAGTACATCATAGGCTTCTTTGGCTTCCTTGAACTTTTCTTCCGCTTCCTTGTTGTCAGGATTGCGATCCGGATGGCACTTCATTGCCAGGCGTTTGAAGGCCTTCTTGATTTCGGCCTCGCTGGCATTTTTTGATACGTCCAGAACTTCGTAATAATCGCGTTTCGACATACTGAATCTTTGTTAGCTATAGCGAATAACAAGGTCTTGGCCTGGTTACCGCAGTTAATTCTTCATGGTCTTAGACAGCAGTTAGCCGCACGCAGATTTCTCTGCATACGGCTACCTGTTTCATTCGCAAAAGCGAGATGCTGGTCGCGAATTATTTCTTGTTTTCCTTAACCTCTTCAAACTCTGCATCCACAACATCATCATTTGCGCCAGCAGCTTGCTCGGTATCGTTTTGAGCCGATTCGGCTCCAGCTTCACTACCCTGCTGGGCCTGTTCAGCATAAAGCCGTTCAGCCATCTTGGCCGAGGCATCCGTCAAGGCCTTGGTCTTGGCTTCGATATCAGCCAGGTCATCGGTCTTTATAACTTCTTCCAGATCCTTGATAGCCGCTTCGATGTTGGATTTTTCATCCGCCTCGAGTTTATCACCCAGTTCTTCCATTGATTTGCGAGTCGCATGAATCATGGTATCGGCCTGGTTGCGTGCACCAACCAACTCCTGGAACTTCTTGTCCTCATCGGCATGCGCTTCGGCATCCTTGACCATTTTATCGACTTCATCATCGGACAAGCCGCTGGAAGCCTTGATGACAATCGATTGTTCCTTGCCGGTCGCCTTGTCCTTGGCGGACACATGCAGGATACCGTTGGCATCGATATCAAAGGTCACCTCGATTTGCGGCATGCCGCGCGGTGACGGTGGAATATCCTGTAAGTCAAAACGACCCAGTGATTTGTTGGCATCCGCGCGTTCGCGTTCACCCTGCAGCACATGCACGGTAACAGCCGTCTGGTTGTCATCCGCGGTGGAGAACACCTGCTGCGCCTTGGTCGGGATCGTGGTGTTCTTATCGATCAGCTTGGTCATCACCCCACCGAGGGTTTCAATACCCAGCGAGAGTGGCGTCACGTCGAGCAGCAACACGTCCTTGACGTCACCACCGAGCACACCACCCTGAATGGAGGCACCCATGGCCACGGCTTCATCCGGATTCACATCACGACGCGGTTCCTTGCCAAAAAAGTTTTGCGCTTCTTCCTGTACCTTGGGCATGCGGCTCTGGCCACCGACCAGAATCACGTCATCAATTTCCGAGGCAGACAGGCCGGCATCTTTGAGAGCAATCTTGCACGGTTCAATTGAGCGGGCAATGAGATCGTCTACCAGTGATTCCAGCTTGGCACGGGTCACCTTAACGTTCAGGTGCTTCGGTCCGCTGGCATCGGCCGTGACATACGGCAAGTTGACTTCAGTCTGCTGGGTGGAAGACAGTTCGATCTTGGCTTTTTCCGCAGCTTCCTTCAAACGCTGCAGGGCCAGCGGATCATTCCGCAGGTCAATACCCTGGTCTTTCTTGAATTGTTCAACCAGGTAGTCGATTAGACGCATATCGAAGTCTTCACCACCGAGGAAAGTGTCACCATTGGTAGACAACACTTCAATCTGATGTTCGCCATCGATATCGGCGATTTCAATAATCGAGATATCAAAGGTACCGCCACCAAGGTCATATACCGCGATTTTGCGGTCGCCTTCTTTCTTGTCCATACCGAACGCCAGTGCGGCTGCAGTCGGTTCGTTGATGATGCGCTTGACATCCAAACCGGCTATCTTGCCGGCATCCTTGGTGGCCTGACGTTGGGAGTCATTAAAATAGGCCGGCACAGTGATCACCGCTTCGGTCACTTCCTCACCGAGGTAATCTTCCGCGGTCTTTTTCATTTTCTGCAGCACACGCGCAGAAATTTCCGGCGGCGCCATTTTCTTGCCGTCAACTTCGACCCAGGCATCACCGTTGTCCGCCTTGACGATATTGTAGGGGACCATTTCAATGTCTTTCTGCACTTCCTTATCTTCAAAGCGACGACCAATCAGACGCTTGATGGCATACAGGGTCTTTTCCGGATTGGTGACGGCCTGGCGTTTGGCCGGCTGTCCAACCAACACTTCCCCATCATTGGTAAATGCCACGATGGAGGGCGTAGTGCGATCACCTTCACTGTTTTCGATGACCTTGGCCGCCCCATTTTCCATCACTGCTACGCAGGAGTTGGTGGTGCCCAGGTCAATTCCGATGATTTTTCCCATTAACTTTGTTCTCCGTTAAGCTGTTCAATTCTCTAAATAATTTCTCGATTACCCATGTAGATGGGGGCGCTTTTAGCCACTTCAAGCCTGCGAATCAAGATTTGAATCCTCTGTTTTATCCCTCGCCTTTTTCGCCTGCTGACTCCCCTTTGGAAACCACCACCATCGCCGGTCGAATCAGGCGCTCATTCAGGGTGTAGCCTTTTTGCATCACGTTCATCACCGTATTAGCTGCATGCTCGGGGGATTCCAGCATGGACATGGCCTGGTGATACTCAGGGTTAAACGGTTCCCCCTCGGGATGAACCGCCTGGATGCCAAATTTGTCAATGGTGGAAAGCAACATCTTGAGGGTCAGCTCCGTGCCTTCGCGCACCTTCTCCAGGGTGGCCCCTTCGCTGGCGGCTGCCTCCGCTCCCATTTCCAGACTATCAATGACCGGTAACAGGTCCTGGGCAAACCTTTCCAGGGCATACTTGTGGGCGTTTTCGACTTCCCGCTCATGCCGCCGGCGAAGATTCTCCTGCTCCGCCTTCACCCGCAGCAGTTGGTCCCAGTGCTCTTTGGCTTTGGCTTCGGCTTCGGCCAGATGCTGCTGTAAATTCTCATCCGA
>JAHEIJ010000154.1 GCA_024639445.1 Gammaproteobacteria bacterium | reverse complement strand
ACGGGGCCCATTATTGAGTCATTTGGACGAGTTTCCCGAAGATTTCCTGCCCGCCGGGCGGGCAACGCCGCTCGCATCGCGGCCCACCGAAAGTGGGGTGAGACCTGGCGGCTACGGATGATTGTGCCGCTTGATTTCACCCGACCGATAGCGATCCCAGTAATCGTCCAGGGCCGCCTTGACTTTGCCTGACAGCAGCACGCCTCCCAGCAAGTTGGGAAACGCCATTCCAAGAATTAACATGTCGCTGAAATTGCCGACGTTGGTCGGTTTGATAATGGAGCCGAGTACCACGAAACACAGAAAAGCGATCCTGTACACGAAGGCGCTGCGGGCGCCAAACAAGCCGCTCCAGCAGCGTTCACCGTAATAGGACCAGGAAATCATCGTCGAGTAGGCAAACAGCACAACCGATATCGACAGGATGATCGGAAACCAGGATATCGCTGTACCAAACGCGGCCGAGGTCAGTGCCGCGCCTTTATTGGCATCGATCAAAGGCGCATATTGGGCATCCGTATAAACGCCCGTTAGTATGATAACCAATGCCGTCATCGTACAGATCACGACCGTGTCAATGAACGGCTCCATCAATGCGACAATGCCCTGGCGCACCGGATATTTAACCCGCGCGGTCGCATGCGCAATAGCCGCCGAACCGATACCGGCTTCACTTGAGAATGCCGCACGCTTGAAACCCACAATCAATATACCGAGCAGGCCACCGAAACCGGCATCCAGCGTAAACGCCTCGGTAACAATCAGCCCCAGTGCCCCGGGTACCTCGTTGGCTTGACCCAGAATAATCCATAGACAGGCGATTAAATAAATGAACACCATAGACGGCACTATAGCCTGGGCTGTATGGGCGATACGGCGGATACCACCGATAATAACGATACCAACAAGAAAGCCCATCACCACGCCATAGACCCAGGAGTATTCAACCAATTCTGGAATCTGCTGTTGCACGGCCGACAGTGATTGACTGACCTGAAATGCATTACCGCCACCCAGTGAGGCACCAATGGTCAGAAAACAAAACAGGATAGCAAGGGCTTTCCCGGTTTTTGACCAGCCCTTATCTTTAAGTCCACGTGACAGGTACTCCATGGCACCACCCATCACATGACCGTCGGGACGCACTTCACGAAACATCTGTGCCAGCGTCGCCTCGGTAAACTTGGACGTCATGCCCAACAGGCCCGCAACCATCATCCAGAATACCGCTCCCGGACCTCCCACACCGACCGCAATGGCAACGCCGGCAATGTTACCGAGACCAACCGTCGCTGATAGTGCCGTGGTCAGGGCCTGGAATGAAGTGACCTCGCCCATGGCTCCGGGTACCTGATACTTGCCGCGGATAATATTATAGGCATGCCTGAACATGCGCAGATTGATGAAACCCATGCGTATCGTCAGAAAAGTCGCGCCTACGACTAACCAGGCCACGATAAAGGGCATGCCGGCTGCTTTTTCATCAGATTCCGAAGCGGGCACCATTTGGATGATGTCGAAGAAAAATATATCTGCCAGAAATTTATTCACCGAACCAAAAATATCATTCAGGCTCTTGCTCGTCTCACCCGGTTCTGCAGCAAGCGCGGAAACGGAAAAGAATACAGCCACAATGAGTATTAAAAAGGCAGGAATCCGGTATTTGTTATTATTCATTAGAGCCCCTTGGTCTGATCCCGAAGAATTAGCAGGTTTTTTCTATCTTAACTTTTAAATACCGTATCATATTCATTAGTTTACGTCATGCACCAAAGCCAATTTCAGGATCACGATTGGCAGTTCATTAATTGCTGATAAACTGTATAATTCCGGGATGGCTACAAAAAAGTCCAAAAAAACAGGCAAACCATCCAGCACCATTGCCCTCAACAAAAAGGCCAAATTTGACTTTTTTATCGAGGATCGCATCGAGGCTGGCCTGGCGCTGCAAGGCTGGGAAGTCAAAAGCCTGCGCCAAGGGAAGGTACAGCTGGCGGAGAGCTACGTGTTCATAAAGGATGGCGAGGCGTTTATATCAGGTATGATCATTACCCCGCTGACAACAGCCGCTGCCTACACACATCCCGAACCCACCCGGATTCGCAAACTATTACTGCATCGACTGGAAATAGACCGACTGGTAGGTGCTGTTGATCGCAAGGGCTATACCCTTGTCCCGCTGGCCCTGTACTGGAAACATAGCAAGGTCAAACTGGAAATTGGCCTGGCCAAAGGTAAAAAAGATTACGACAAACGCGCCACCCAAAAGGACCAGGACTGGAAGCGAGAAAAGGCACGCATTCTTAAACATGGCTAGCCCATCAGGCAATTCGCTAACATATTGTTTGTAATAATAATTTATCGATTTCACTTGAATATCCACCCTGCAAGCCCCATAATGTTGGTTATGGGGGCGACCTGGCTTCGACGTGGGTCGCGAAACCTGATGTGCATGTAGAGGAACAGATTACCTCTTAAATCCAGCTGTACAACCTATAGTTGCCAACGACGACAACTACGCATTAGCCGCTTAAAAACCGGTGTAATGCCCTCTGACTGAAGCCGTGTCTATGCGTTCAGATTCCAGGGGTCATATCTCATAGGATCGCGATGAAGCTTGTTCGAGGTGGATTCGTTAAAACTTAATCGAAATCGCTGTACGTCTTCCATTGCCCGCCGGGTAGCGTCCAGTTAAATTAATAGGCGTGGATAAACATGTAGAGCAGATGGCAGAGGGCTTGCGGACGCGGGTTCGATTCCCGCCGCCTCCACCAAACAACCTCCCTGACATGATGTCAGGGAGTTTTTATTTAATCGATGTAATTCCCCTGTACAGTAGGTTGTGGGCCAGCCTGCTGTAATGCTAGCTTCTTTCAAACCACTTAATCTCGCTGGCGCATATGTAAGCTGATCCAGTCAGAGAGTACCTCAAAGCCAACTGATTGCTGATCCAGTAAAGCAACAATAAAGACATGCGCATCCTGTGCTTTGATCTCGAACTTATATCCATTCATACGTAAAAAAGTATCGGTCATAAAAAAAGCAGCGCGTTTATTACCATCCACAAACGGGTGATTCATTAACAGGGATTCAAAAAGTGCAGACGACATGGCTACCAGGTCATCATAGTAGCCCGTTTGCGGACGGAATAATGCGCTTTCAAGTAGACCCAAATCGCGCACCCCGACTGGCCCACCGAATTTTTCGAGCAAGCGCTCGTGTATCGCCAATGCCTCATCTAGAGACAAAAACCGGATCACATCACTTGGCAAGCAGATGACCTAAAGCTTCATTGTCACGCATGGAATCTTCAAGGTGTTGTAAAACAACAGGACGGACACGACGTTTACGCACATAATCTCGGATCGCTTCCGTTAGTACGCCGGAGATATTCTGATGAGATTCCTGCGCCAGTTGCTTGAGTTCATCCCAAGCAACTTCATCAACCTTTGAACTGATCTTTATATTCGACATATATGAAACATAATCCTAAAAAGAAGTTATGTCAAGATTTGTCATGACAATAATGTTAGTTATTGTTTTTAATGATAAATGATTACACCTCTCACACCCTCAATAACTCCAACCTGGATATGCTGGACTGATCAATCAACTGACAAAACACTCCGCACCTGAGTAATTAATGGTGGAATAAATAGGATAATGGGGGCACAGCACTGTTACTACTAAATATAAGCAAAAACTGTGTTCTGATCCCAAATATTCTGGAGATTTCAGAATCTGGATTTCGAGGAGTTGGCACAATGCTAAACCAGAATTACATGCGCTCAAACTCAAGAAATGTTCGATTCATATTGGTGCGATGCATACTATTGAAATGCTTCAAATGCTCGAATTGCGGCAACGTGGAATAGCGATTCATCACTTCGTCCATACTTTCCATCTCTTGCGCTGCCTTGCCAATCGTATTGACCAGAAAGTCATAGTAATCACCACTATCTTTTCTGGCCGTTTGCAGATCGCAGACGCGACCATGACCTGGAACAATATAGACAGGCTGCAGTTTTTCCATTGCCATAAAAGCCTTTTGTCCATTGACAACACTCGACCAGGGCAATACTGCGAAAACACGGTCAACATAGACCAGATCGCCTGTAAACATCACTTTATGCTTCGGTAACCATATCCAGGCATCACCCGGATAGTGTGTATCGGTATAACGTAATACCAGGGTTTCGTCTCCCAGTTTCAACATGACATTATTATCACTAATTTTTTTTGTTGCTGGTAATGCCCTGGTGCCTTGCAATCTATCGCCCAGGAATCTTATTAATGAGGTCAATTGCTGTTCTGCATATTGTGACTGCGTTTCAGCCGTACGTTGTAGGGCAATAATTTCTGCACCCTTGCTGGCAAAATAGTCATTACCTAGCCAGCGATGATCCTGACTGCCTGTATTGACAACCCACTTAACAGGCTTGTCAGTGATTTTACGGATTGCAACTTCAATACGTTGCGCACCGATGTTGCTTGCACCCGAATCAACCAATATGACACCCTCATTGGTGATAATAAATCCCAGATTATTGTTCAGGCCATCATTTTCTTTACTGCGCTGATCTATTGGCCCGATGATCGCATAGACGTTATCGATAACCTTTTCAGCTTTTGGCGTATAGGCGTATACATTAAAGGTAATTATACAAAGCATGCCAATCAGGCTGGTGCTAAACAGTCGTTGTATCGTCATAATAGTTATCTCTTAAACTAAATTATCATTAAAGATCATTACGGGTTCTGTGGCTTTTCATACCATGCCTTGCTGGCATTCACAATCTTTACAACTGACAACATCACCGGTACTTCAATGAGCACACCCACCACGGTAGCCAATGCTGCACCGGATTGAAATCCAAACAGGCTGATAGCGGCGGCAACGGCCAGCTCAAAGAAGTTACTCGCACCAATTAGCGCGGATGGTCCTGCAACGCAATGCGCCACCTTGAATTGACGATTTAACAAATAGGCCAGGCCCGAATTGAAATACACCTGAATAAGGATAGGAACGGCAAGCAGCACAATAATCATGGGTTGCGCCAGTATCTGTTCACCCTGAAATCCAAACAGTAGAACTATCGTGAGTAATAAAGCCGATAATGATATCGGCTGAAGTCGCTTCAGGATGCGTTCCAGTAAATGATCATGCCTAGCCCGGCTAAAGATATAACGCCGCCAGAGTTGTGCGATGATCACAGGTATTACGATATAAACAAGCACGGACAGAAACAGCGTATCCCAGGGTACGGTAATTGCCGAGATACCCAGCAGTAATCCTACAATGGGGGCAAAGGCAAAGATCATAATGGTGTCATTCAATGCCACTTGCGTGAGGGTGAAGTGTGGCTCACCTTTAGTCAGATGACTCCAGACAAAGACCATGGCAGTACAAGGTGCAGCGGCTAATAAAATCAAACCCGCGATATAGCTATCATGCTGCTCTGCAGGTAACCAGTCGGCAAATACACCGCGGATAAACAGCCAAGCCAGCAAAGCCATCGAAAAAGGTTTTACCGCCCAGTTAACAAACAAGGTCACGCCAACGCCTTTCCAGTGCTCCTTGACGTGATGCAAGGCGCTGAAGTCGATCTTCAGTAACATTGGAATAATCATGAACCAGATAAGCATTGCCACAGGCAGGTTAACCTTTGCGACTTCCATTTCCGCTATGGCCTGGAATGTTGTCGGCAGAAAATGGCCGAAGGCAATGCCGGCAATAATACACAGAAATACCCATGCAGTTAGGTAACGCTCAAAGAACCCCATCTCAGCACCTGCTACTTTTTTAGCAGTGGATTCACATTGTATACTCATTGCATACCTTTAATTGTTTTTACGTCAGCTAAGCTTATAAAGAGAAAGTGATATGTGTCGCATTATTTTTTGCGCAGCGT
>JAHEIJ010000153.1 GCA_024639445.1 Gammaproteobacteria bacterium | reverse complement strand
CGATAGTCTGGAGGTACAGCAAATGCTTGAATATTTTAAATTGTTAATAAAAAGCCTATCAGAAGAATTCAAAAATAATAACAACTAGAGCTTCTCCAAATATCCCTGACTAACAATATAACTAATTGGTAAGAGTCACACTGTTATTTATATTATTTTAAGACAAAATAATAATTGCATATACAACTAAATACGCTATACTCTGACTCATGTTTGAGGAATGCCTGTATTTTAATAGCAATGCGTTGGCCCGTACGGTAAGCCGTATCTGGACGGATGCCTATCGTCAGTTTGACCTATCACCACCACACGCATTTCTACTGCGAGTTGTTCTTGCCAAACCTGGCTTGCTTCCTCGCGAACTCGCCGAAGAACTTAGTCTGTCCCGTTCCACCATCACACGTTTCCTGGATAGTTTGGAACAACGTGATTTATTAAAACGTAAACCAACTGCAACAGATGGTAGAGAAGTGCAGGTTTATCCAACCAGGCTGGCAAAAACAATGCACCAAAAGTTAGACAGTACCGGAGAAAATCTTACGAGATTGATGGGCAAAATCTTAGGCAAAGAAGACGCAGCACAAACAGTAGCCAAACTTCGGAAATTACAGAAATCCCT
Organism: Gammaproteobacteria bacterium; assembly: GCA_024639445.1. Lineage (GTDB taxonomy): Bacteria > Pseudomonadota > Gammaproteobacteria > UBA6429 > Thiohalophilaceae > JAHEIJ01. Next base: position 5,300 of record JAHEIJ010000153.1, on the reverse strand, counting down.
GGAACACATTTAGTTTTTTTGGTTAATTAGTTGTATTTACAATTACATTTCGAGTGTCTTTATGTAAACCACAGGAGTAGAACAATGCCTTACATAAATATTCGTCTAGGTAACAAGCTTAATAATGCGCAGCGAATACAGCTATATGAACAAATAACTTCGCTTATGAATACGGTAATGCGTAAACGGCGCGAGGTTACCGTCGTACATATTCAAGAGTCTGAACCGCAACAATGGTCTACAAATTCAATTCCCTTAACGCCTAAATCACCAGTTGGTGCCTATGTCGAGATTAAAGTAACTGATGGAACCAACACGATTGAAGAAAAAGCCGAAATGATTTCGCAAACAGTTAAAATGCTGAGAGACGTCGCTGGCATCATTCAGGAAGCCTGCTATGTAGTAATTGATGATATACCTGCTGATTCATGGGGCTATAATGGAATCACTCAGGCGACGCGAACAGCCTCAAAGTGAGAATGCTCAACACTGAATGTGACAATTGAAAATGAACATATTTATCTTAAATACCGGCAGGTGTGGCTCAACGACCTTCATCAAGGCTTGTAAACACATAACAAACTTTAGCAGTGCTCATGAATCGCGGTGCGATCTACTTGGTGGAGAACGTCTTGCTTATCCTGATAATCATATCGAAGCGGATAATCGTCTTTCCTGGTTTTTGGGAAAACTGGACAAGCACTATGGGGATGATGCTGTGTATATTCACTTGAAAAGAAATAATTCCTATACTGCAGCCAGCTATGCCAAACGTTTGTTTCCTGGCGGCATTATTCCAGCGTATCGAAAAGGCATACTGCAGCAATTACCGGACGATGTTTCTGACTTATCCGTCTCCCTGGATTATTGCGATACGGTTAACAGCAACATTGAGCTCTTCATGAAAGATAAAACTCGGAAAATGGATTTTAAGCTTGAGAACGCAAAAGAGAATTTTCAAAAATTCTGGGATTTAATCGGGGCAGAAGGTGAACTTGAGGCTGCTTTGGCGGAATTTAATATCATCTACAATGCTTAAGCTCTAACCCGTAACTTATTTGTGATCGACTAATCAAACAATTGGTGTGTGAAACTTTATAATCAGCTCATTCCAACATAACATTACAACTCAATAATAACGACATAAAATACGCCCAAGCGAGAGAAACCATGAGATTATTCAAATACTTATTCCTGACTGCAGTTTTACAATTTACCTTTACACCGCTCGTAATGGCAGGTGATTATGGTTGGCAGAAAGAGATGAATATCAAAGCAGAAGCGGACCCTTCTGGATTCAGGGTCAGACTCGCCACCCGGTTCAAGATTAACGACATTGAAGTGGAAGCCGTTCTCAGCAATGTAAATAAACCCGCAGATGCCTATATGGTGTTACGCATGGGTGAGATGTCAGGGCATCCAACAGATTTCGCACTGAACAAATACAAAGCCAACCAGGGTAAAGGCTGGGGAACGATCGCTAAAAGTATGGGGATTAAACCCGGCTCAAGTGAATTTCATGCGCTGAAGCAGGGACAGGATCTCTACACCAATGGTGACAACGGCAAGAATAAGAACAAAAGCAAAGACAAGAATAAATCCAAGAAACAGAGGTATTGATTGGTTCTGTATTTATCATTGAAGTGAACTATGCCTAAATTCGTCAATTCGCTGCGCGACTGGAATACCGATGCCTTTAGCCGGACGTTGAAGCAGGAGCTCGAACATTTACCGAGCGGAACCCTGCCTCTGGACAAGGGGGTGGCTCAAGGAGGTATGGTGGATGACAGTAATCTCACTGCATCAGTTTTGAGTGTTAAAGAAAACAAGACTGCTATTCAGGCAAAAGCCGGCATCCTCTTTACGGAAATTATCATTAACTGCAGCTGTGGCGATGACCCCATGCCGACTAACGCCTATTGCGAGATACAAATCCTGATTGATAAAAACACCGCTGAGACTGAATTCAGCCTGCTGCAGGAACAAGCTGAGTCACTTACAGGCTAATTCCTCACCTTAATCTCTCACCATGCTATTCATTCGTATCATTGCCATTACCTTGCCCCAGATCCTGGTGTTAATGCTGGTTGGTGCGTCACTGGATCTGCTCGGCGGCTGGAATTATACCGACTCCGGCTTTGGTGTATTGATCCTGCTGTTTCTACTCAACCCTGTTGTGGCGGTGATATTCCTAGTTGTCGAAGCGCTCCGCTATCGCCAAATGGGCAAGCAGGGAGTCAATACACGGTCGTTCCTGATGCCGGGCCTGGCAATATTTATCTTCGTTGAAGTGCTCGCCACCAACCTGTTTTTGTTGTCACAGGCAAGAATGTAGAGACCGGATGGGAGCACCCCGGCCCTGAAATCCACGTATTACCGCCAGTAAATATGCCTCGCCTGGCACCCTCGTTTTGTTGATTCCTCTGGTCATTTACCGCTGATCCCACATCAGAAATATATATAAACGCTTGAGATAATTCTGTTAAACAGAATCTCACGTATTCCACTTTATCTCATGTTTTATAAAAAAATTGTCCATAACAGTCACAAAGTGACAATTTTTTTCAGTCATTAGCATTGATTTATATCTCATACTTTTTCATGACACATTTCAAAAAAATAAGCCATTGAAATTTATGGGGATTTTTTAAAATGTTAACTGGCCTGCTGATTGCAAATATTTTAATGAAAACAGGTACTTGGTCGATATTTACTAGTACGAATATCAGTATTTTTTCGTACAAAGTTTTCACCGGGCCAGATAGTCAAAAAAACGAGTTTTTTGCTCATCGCTGAGGTTGTTTGAGCTCATAGGGATATGTGAGCTAGCCCACAGTCGCGGTTATCCATGGCCTGCTGCCGTAAATCAGAACCCTTGTGTTCAATGCGATGAAGCTGAAAATGAGTGACAAGAATAAAATCAATAATTGCATGACACGGCTGCGTGGCCTTATCGCCTCCACGTTGCTGTGTGTTGTTCCCGCGTTTTTCTCTCCCCTGTTTGCTGCTGCGACTGACTACACTGACCCGGCAGGTTATCCCGGCAGCTGGCCCAGCGATCTGCAATGGATCCCTTACACCAACAACGGCACCAATGTTTCCGACGTCGAGGGCGGCAGCGGTGGTGACAGTTCCACTGGCGGCACCAACCCGAGCGGTTCGGTCGACATCGTGGCGGACTATGGCCCGGCGGTGTCCTGGTACAGCGATGGCACCAACCTGTACTTCCGTATGCAGTTGTACTCTTCGCCGTTGCAGGCGACGGGCAACAGCAAGCCCTTTACTTCCGCAACCTGGAATATCCTGCTGGATACCGACGGTGATGGCTTCAAGGAATTTGTGGTCCACATCGACGGCACCGGCGGCAATCAAGCCACGCCCGATGACATTGTCGTTATTTATAACGATTCACCTACCCAGGCGTTCATTGTTACCGGTGCCAGTGATGCCATCTGGCGCCAGGACTCGGCGGATAACCCGACTGACAGTGCATCCCAATTCATCGATGGCGAACCCGGCAGTAACGCCAGTGCCTGGGACATTGACGGCACACCCGGCGGAACGGATTATGACTTCAGTCGTTCACGCGTCATCGATGTTAACGGCTCGGTCACTTACCTCGACTTCCAGGTTCCGCTGTCATCCCTGGATGCGGCAGCGCGCGGTGGTCCCACCTTTACCACCACCACGCCCTTTGCGATGGGCTTCTCCACCAGTAACTCCAACACCGACCCGGTGCAAAAGGATCTGGCCTACGCAGGGGACTTTACCGCGGTGGCCACCAGCCCTATTCCCTTCGGCGATTTTGTTGATCCAAGCAACAACACCTACGAAGACCCGATTATCCAGTCCTTCGCGGCCAGTGGTTGCGGCCCGGCGGCCCTGACCGCGTCGGTACTGGATTCCAACACCGTAGTTGGTGGACAGGTGGTCAGTACCGCCACGGCGGCATTTTATTATTACTACGACGCCAACAACGACGGCATTGCCAATGACAGTGCCAGTGGCTGGTACAAGGCCGGCGACGGGGTGCCCACCAACAACCTCGCCCCCTGGACCCTGAGTTGGGACAGCACCGGCCTCCCGGTCGGTCAATACCTGCTGAAAGTCATCGCCAGTGATAACCAGGGCAACGTGGTGGATTCCTCCACCCTCACCGCGCCGCTGATCCAAATCCACGATAACAATTCTTGTGGTACTCCCATTGCCAACGAGGTCGTGGACATTGCCAATACCATCGACGCCGCTGGCATGGGCACCGCGGCAGTGAATGCGGATCCGGCCAATGCGGTCACCACCCAGAAGACGATCATCCGCACACAAAGCACCACGTTTGATTTGTTTGCCCGTAATGAAGGCAACATTGCCGAGAGTTATTCCCTGGTCGCGGATCCGGATGGGGTTGGAGGTACATTCCCAGCAGGACTCACGGTGGTGTTCCGCGATACCGGCGGAAGCCTAATCACCGGCACCCCCAGCCTGAACCCGGGCGACACTTTCCAGTACCGCGCCGAAGTCAGCACTACCGCCGCGCTTGCCTTTGGTACGTATTCGCTTTACTTCCATGCCAACGGCATTAACAGCGACGTCAAACAAGATGCAATTGCGGTCACTAACGGCGTTGATATTGCCAACAGTGCCGGCGCCACCGGCCTGAATGATTACGCAGTGGATGCGGATCCGTCTTCCAGTGTCACCACGACATTGGCGACCCGGGCAGGCTGGACGGTGGTGTTTGATCTGTTCATCAACAATGAATCGGCCATTAACCAGGGTTTCGATCTGGGTTATAGCGAAAGCGCCGGCACGCCATTGACCGGCTGGACTGTCATCTTCCGTGATACCAGTGGCAATCCCATCACAACAACGCCTGTTGTTGCAGCCGGTGACACCTATCAGTACAGCGCCGAAGTCACCTCAGCCGCCGGTGCAGCGAATAATACTTACCCCATCTTCTTCCATGCCAATGGCGCCACGGTTGCCGCTGCCAGTGATGTTAAACAGGATGCCGTGCGGATCGACAGTGGTCTCAGTGTCAACATTGTTGACCTGGCTGGAAGTACTACGGCTACCGGTTTTGGCTCGCCCGGTGTCGATGCTGATCCTGATAGCACTGTCACCACCACCGTGTTCGTGGAACCGGGTAACGTTGCTGTCTTCAACCTGTATGTCACAAATGAAGGCACCGCCAATAAAAGTTTTCAGCTTGACGCCTTTGAAAGCATTTCACTCGATGCGTTACCGACCGACTGGCCGGTGGTGTTCAAGGACAGTGGCGGTACAGTTATTACCGATACCCC
>JAHEIJ010000152.1 GCA_024639445.1 Gammaproteobacteria bacterium | reverse complement strand
TTTATATAGCGTACGAATTGCCTGTGAACTCAATTCGTTGTTAATTTGATCACCAATCTTGACCGGCAGGTAATTGAATACCGTACCAGCCGAGATGCGTTGCAACCCCTCCAAACGAATATCCTTGATAACAAACGGCTCGAATCCATAAGCGGAAGTGCTAACTGCAGCCGCGAGGATACCCATGCCAAGATATTTTTTCATTAACCAGCAATACTTCAATTATTATTAATTTAAAAGCCGCAAAATATCATTATAAAAAGCGACACTCATAAGCATTAACAAGAATACGATACCAATCCTTTGACCTACCTCCATTGTGGCTTCCGAGACCGGACTCCCTTTGATGATTTCCGCCACATAATACATAAGATGTCCACCATCCAGGATGGGGATAGGCAAAAGATTCAACACCCCTAAACTAATGCTCACAATAGCGAGAAAATCCATAAATCTGGCAAAGCCGGCACTGGCAGAATAGCCCGCATAGACGGCAATATTGATAGGACCGCTAAGATTCCTGACAGACACCTCACCCACCAGAATCTTACCAATCATCTTGAGAGTTAACAGGGTGTTATTCCAGGTTTGACCCAATGCCTGACCAACTGAATCAAACAACGAGTAGCGGTAGAGAATTTTCATGTCCTCGGGATATTCAACACGTTTCGGCCCGATTCCCATTTGGCCTTTTACCTTGTCTTTAACCGTGACACTGGCAGTATGTAGCATGAAGGATTGTTCAACACCCTGGCGGTTTATTTTGACTTGTAAATCCTTGTCGGGTCGCGCTGAAACATATTCAACCAGGTCGCTCCAATCTTTAACAGGGATGCTATCAATGGCTAGTATACGATCCCCCTCGAGTAAACCAGCCCGTTCAGCTGGCGTACCTTCTCCCACAGCACCAACAACAGGAAGAATAACAGGGCGCCATGGCTTAAACCCAAGCTCTGTAAATAGTTCTCCCGGTTCCAGTTCGCTATCGGTCTCACTGAGATCCAGAGTCACATTATGTGTAAAACCATCCTGTCCTCTTACTTCGACATCAAGTTCCTTACGATCAACCAGGGCAGGAACAATCGTCTGGATGGCGACATCCCAGATAGGTGTTGGTTTATCATTAATCGCAACGATTTCTTGTCCGGACATGAGTCCCGCGATCGCTGCTGGTGTTCCCGGCTCAACCTCACCTACAACTGGTTTTACCCCGGTCACCCCAATAACAAACATCAACCAATAAGCAAAAATGGCGAACAAAAAATTAAATGCGGGACCGGCAAAGACAATGGCAAATCGTTTTGAAACTGGCTGACGATTAAAAGCGCGATGTTTCTCTTCATCGCTGACTGTCCCTTCACGTTCATCGAGCATTTTTACATAGCCGCCTAATGGCAGGCTGGCAATAACATACTCGGTTTGATCTGCACCCGCTGTTTTTTTCCAGATTGGTTTACCAAAACCTATGGAATAGCGCAGGACCTTAACCCCTAATTTTTTTGCCACCCAAAAGTGGCCGAACTCATGAATTGCGATTAACACACTAATCGCAACCAAAAAAGCCAATATACTGAAAATAACGCTGGTCATGCGTTTACCCCATATTCCTGTTTTGTTTTACCCACCGACGCGCATGTTCGCGTGCCTCGCGGTCCGCCAGTATGACCGTATCCAGATCATTTGCAGCACTAGCAGGCAACTCTGTCATGACGTTTTCTACCAACCGGGCGATATCCGTAAATTTCAGTTTATTCTCCAGAAACTCTGCAACTGCAACCTCGTTGGCTGCATTGAGAATCGCCGGCGCCGTTCCTCCCTCACGTGCTGCCGTTTCCGCCAGGCGTAGACAGGGAAAACGTTGCAGATCCGGTTTTTCGAACTCAAGACGTGCGACATCAATCAGGTTTAAACGTTCCACACCTGAATCGATTCGTTCCGGCCACGCCATCGCATGCGCTATGGGGGTGCGCATATCCGGTTGACCCATTTGTGCCAGCACAGAGCCATCGACGTATTCCACCATAGAATGAATAACACTCTGTGGGTGCAGCATAATTTCTACATGATCCGCTGTGGTGTTGAATAACCAACAGGCTTCAATCAATTCAAGTCCCTTGTTCATCATGGTGGCGGAATCGACAGAAATTTTTCGTCCCATATCCCAGTTGGGATGCGCGCAGGCCTGCTCGGGTGTAACGTTGGCGAGCTTATTTAATGGTGTCGTACGAAACGGTCCGCCGGAACCGGTTAATAGAATTCGTTGTACACCCACCGTGGCAAGACCGTCATGAAAGCTCGAAGGCATACACTGGAAAATGGCATTATGCTCACTATCAATAGGTAGCAATTCAGCCTGATTGTCTTTCACTGCCTCCATAAACAAGTGACCAGACATCACCAGCGCTTCCTTGTTAGCCAGAAGCACCCGCTTACCGGCTTTTGCCGCGGCAAGGGTTGGAAGTAATCCGGCTGCGCCCACAATCGCTGCCATGATCTGATCAACCGTGTCCAGTTGACTGACTCTAACCAACCCATCAACTCCGGCCAGCACTTCAGTCGACAAGTTGCTTTGTTTAATTTGTTCAGTAAGTTGTGCAGCTGCGGTTTCATCCGCCATCACGGCATAAGCAGGATGATATTGTTGGCACTGGGCTAAGAGACGTTCGACCTGATTATTTGCCGTTAAGGCCACCACTTTAAAACTATCCGGGTGGCGCGAGATGACGTCCAGGGTGTTGACCCCGATTGAACCAGTGGAGCCGAGAATGGTAATACCCTGCATACTCATACTCCGCTCAACACTAGCCCATAATAAAACACCGGAGCAGCGGATGTCAGGCTATCAATTCGATCAAGGATCCCGCCATGTCCGGGTAAGATTGTTCCGCTATCCTTGACCCCGGCCCGACGCTTAAAATAGCTTTCATTTAAATCGCCGATGATGGAAAAAATGACAGTCAGTAAACTCACCAGCATAAAAGCGGGCAAATGACTATCAAGCTTCTCAAAATAGATCGCCCCCAGCACAGCCAATAATAAACTGGCAAGCAAGGCGCCCCAAACCCCTTCCCAGGATTTGCCAGGACTGACTGACAACAGTAATTTATTTTTCCCAAACCTGCGACCGGCAAAGTAGGCGGCGGTATCCGCGCCCCATACCAGCAACATCAGCATCATGATATAGGCCGGTCCATATGCGGGGTCATGGCGCAACAACACCAGCGCGAAATAAGTACCGGTTAGAACGGGAATCCCAGCTAACAATGCAGATAATGTATGTGCTCCCGCCGGAAGCGCTCGCCGCCGATAACTGAACAAATGTATTAATACCCATAACCACCAGAGCAATACCACGCCAAATAGGGTGTCAATTACATGCGCCTGGTGTAGTACAACGGTAATCCCATATAGCAACAAAAGTATAACCAAGCTATAAGCGATACGGGGCACAGCATGTTGCCAGCCAGCCAGGCGAGCCCACTCCCAACCAGCCAAACCAATCACTGCTGCCAGCGCCAGATTGAAAGCGTTCTCCGGTAAAGTAAAAATGCCCCATATAATAAGTGGAGCCAAAAGCAGGGCGGTAATGATACGTTGCTTAAGCATTCTTTAACTTCTCTACTTGATCACCGGTACGGCCAAAGCGGCGTTGTCGGTTGGAGAATGATAATAATGCTTTTTCAAATTCGTCCCGTCTAAAGTCCGGCCACAGGATCGGAGTAAAGTAAAGTTCGGTATACGCGAGTTGCCAGATCAAAAAGTTACTAATGCGCTGTTCTCCACCAGTACGAATAAACAGATCAGGTTCCGGCAAATCATTCAAACTCAGCTTGGCAGCTATATGCTCGGCAGTAAGATCCTGGGGTGCCAAATTGCCTTGCTGTATTTGTTGCGCGAGTTGTTGTACTGCCTGGGTAATATCCCATTTGCCACCGTAATTGGCAGCAATATTAAGCACCAAACCGGTATTGTCCCGGGTTAGCGTCTCTGCTTCTTTAATTCGTTGTTGTATCTTTTCAGCAAAAGCGGAAATATCACCAATCACTCTGAGTTGAACATTATTACGATGGAGTTTTTTAGCTTCTCTTTCCAGCGCAATCAAAAACATTTCCATTAGCAGACCCACTTCCTTCTGTGGGCGTCTCCAGTTCTCGCTAGAAAATGCAAACAGGGTCAATACCTGTATCTCTAATTCTCCGCAAATCTTGACAATTTCACGAACGATTTCAACCCCGGCTCGGTGACCAGCGACGCGAGGTTTATGTTGACGCTCCGCCCATCGACCATTGCCATCCATAATAATAGCCACATGACGTGGTAGACCTGCAGGGCCATACTGGTCAGGGCCATTGTTGGAACCGTGCTCAGAGATGGGTGCGCTCACAAATCGACTCCGAATTTATTTAACCTGGGTGAGCCATAACACAAGTGGCGTAGAGGAAATGACCAGCTCAGAACTCCATCAGGTCCTTTTCTTTGTCTTCCAATAATTTATCAACCTGGGCGATATATTTGTCGGTGATTTTCTGAATATCATCTTGTGCCCGACGTTCGTCATCCTCGGTGATTTCTTTTTCTTTTAATAGCGTTTTAATGTCACCCAAAACATCACGTCTGATGTTTCGAATGGCAACACGCGCACCCTCACCTTCCTGCCGTACAACACGCGTCATGTCTTTGCGACGTTCTTCTGTTAATGGCGGTAACGGCACGCGAATCACTTCACCTGCAGATGCAGGATTCAATCCCATGCCTGAATTCATGATGGCTTTTTCAACGACTGACACCATCGGCTTTTCCCATGGGGTTACTGTCAAGGTACGGGCATCGGCGACGGAAAGATTGGCAACCTGATTAATCGGTACCTCGGATCCGTAGTAATCGACGGTGATATGCTCAAGCAGACTCGTATGGGCACGGCCAGTACGCAGTTTAGTGAGTTCGCTCTTAAGAGACTCAACACTCTTGCTCATACGGACTTCAGCGTCCTTCTTGAATTCCTCAATCATCTCATCTTCCCCTATTCGACGAGTGTACCCTCGTTTTCGCCCATAATGACCCGCATCAAGGCGCCTTTCTTATTCATATTAAAAACACGAATCGGTATCCTGTTGTCACGACACAGCACGATGGCTGTGGTGTCCATTACTTCCAGCCTGTCCCGAATCACTTCGTCATAATTCAATCTTTCATACAACACTGCCGCAGGATCCTTAACGGGGTCAGCGGAGTAAACACCGTCGACCTTGGTGCCCTTGATTACGACATCCGCCCCTGCTTCTATGCCACGTAAACTGGCTGCGGTATCAGTGGTAAAAAACGGGTTACCGGTACCAGCTGCGAAAATGACAACCCGACCTTTTTCAAGATGCCGTATGGCCCGACGACGAATAAAATCTTCACACACATTGTGAATGGGTAAGGCAGACATCACCCTGACATGAAGATCGTGATTTTCCATTGCATCCTGTAGGGCGAGGGAATTAATGACCGTGGCCAACATGCCCATATGATCGCCGGTAACCCGATCCAGTCCTTGCTGTGACAAACTTACTCCACGAAATATATTGCCACCGCCAATGACCATGGCGACCTGCACCCCGACATCATGCAGTTCCTTAACCTCAAGAGCGATTCGATCAACAATTTTCGGATCAATCCCAAACTGGTGCTCACCCATCAGGGCCTCACCGCTCAGTTTCAGCAGGATACGTTGATATTTCGGTTTAGTCGCCATGTATTTTTATCCGGCAATCAGGCTTTAACCTGGGCCATCACTTCATCGGCAAAGTTCTCTTGCTTCTTCTCTATACCTTCACCCACTTCATAGCGTACAAAGATGTTCACTTGCGCGCCGGCACCCTTCAGCAGTTTTTCAATCGTCTGGTCTGGATCCTGTCCAAGTCCGATTTTGCCGTTTA
>JAHEIJ010000151.1 GCA_024639445.1 Gammaproteobacteria bacterium | reverse complement strand
AATTACCTTGCGGTGTGTCAATCCGCTGGCGGTATAGTTCCGCACCGCTATTATCCAGCGCTATGCCTTCGATTTTTGTGCCACCCAGATCAATCCCGATACGCATATGCCAGATTCTTGTTACTCAAGTAATTCCGTGTCGTCATGGTTATAAGGTGGTGAACACATGCAGAGGATGCGCAATGCTTCTGTCCCGATGTTTTTTATGCAATGTGGTGTGCCCGGGGGAATGCAGATAGTGTCACCTACGGTGACTTCGAACTGTTCTGCTCCCAATGTGATATACCCATTACCATCGATGATGAAATACAACTCTTCAGTATTATGGTGTTGGTGTAAAAGAGTTTGTTCGCCTTGCTTGACTATGGCTTCGGCCAGGCTTTGTGCTTTGTTACCTTGTACGGCAGGATGCATCAATTCTCTTATTTCTGAACCGTCACGCGTGATATAAGCGGTTATATCTTTTATGTGGGTACGCAATACCATAATCATTCGAGTTGTATGTTTGTCTGATTAGACTATCGTTTTACAGGAGTGTATATGATCGAGCCGGAGGTGAAGTGTTTCACCCTCATTGGTTCTGGCAACTAAAAATTCAGCTCCTTCGCAAGTCCGCAAGTCAAGTGGCTTAAGTACGCTGATGTTATGTTGATTTGTTTCGTCTTTCCAGACCAACTGTAATAGTTCACCGTGCATGATCGCGATTTCATAGGTGTCATACATGGCGCATGGGATAGATTTGTAAGAATCATCGTTACTCATTTTCACTTTGTACAGTCACATTAGTTAATTGGAACTGCGGGCCTATCTCAATATGAAATACGATGGGCTGACAACAAACATGGCAGTCCTCCGTATAATATTGTTCACCACCCGAGCAGTCTATCTGCGTGTCAAACAGTACGCCACAATAAGGACAACTGATCTGCCTGTTCTCGATCATGTGGGCAAAAACAGCGTCACGAGATCATTATGGAAACGCTGGCCTTCTTCAGTAGGCTGGATATGTTCCTCATTACGAATCAGCCAGGCTTTGGATTCTGCTTCCTGCATAGCCGTTTCAATTCCGCTTAATGGTAAACCTGTATGTTGTTGAAACAAGTCACGATTAAAGCCACTGGTCAGGCGCAGTGCATTGAGCATAAATTCCAGAGTAGTGTCATCCTGACTCAATATGCGTGTACCCGCAATACGTTGTTCCGTTGCTGCATTTTCAATATAGACATCTGGATGTTTTACCTTCCAGCAACGTGTAATTGTTTGGTGCGCCATATCGGTGATCTTGTCATGGGCTCCGGCACCAATTCCCAGATAATCACCAAACTGCCAATAATTGAGATTATGGCGGCATTGCTTTCCAGCATCGGCATAAGCCGAAATTTCATACTGAGTATAGCCTGCACCAGCCAGTTGAGCCTGTCCCCCACATTGCATGGCCCAGGCCAATTCATCATTTGGCAAAGCAGGGGGGCGCTTGTGGAACAGTGTATTTGGTTCAATCGTCAACTGGTAATAAGAAATATGGCTGGGTGAAAGATCTATGGCGGTTTGTAAATCATCTTTGGCTAATTGTTCGCTTTGTCCGGGTAGAGCAAACATTAAATCCAGGTTGAAGTTCTCAAACCCGGCCCGATGAGCAGCCTCGACAGCACGAATGGCGTCTTTGCCGTTATGAATGCGACCCAGGTGTTCTAGCTGAGTGTCCTGGAAGCTTTGTACGCCGATGGAGAGGCGGTTGATCTCTGCTGCATGAAATTCGGCAAACCGATTTTGTTCCATGGTGCCCGGATTAGCCTCGAGGGTGATCTCAATATTCGGTGCAAAAGTCAACCGGGCACGCAGGGATGAGAGGAGACGATCAATACTGTTGGCATTGAACAGGCTGGGTGTGCCCCCACCCATAAATATGCTGTTAACGGACCGGCCCCAAATACGTGGTAGTTCCAGTTCCAGATCGGCGATCAGCGCGTTGATATAAGCAATTTCAGCCAGTTCACCCCTAAGCTCATGTGAATTGAAATCACAGTAGGGGCATTTGCGCATACACCAGGGAAAGTGAATGTACAGCGCTAATGGCGGCAATTGTGTGAACTGAAACATATTGCTGAGGGAACGGGTAGTGAACCGCGATTGTAACAGCAAAAGGAATTATTACCGGGCATAAAAGTGGGGGGCCTAGGTGGCCCCCCAAAGCGGTCATGGAGATAATGCCAGCTTAAAAATTTGGCATCCGGGAAAATTACCCGGAACTGAAACCTAATAAGAAATCTTTATTCATGGCGAAAAAAGATTATTAGCACTTCAGTGACTACAAATATAGTCAGTGGGCAAAAAGCACACAATCGCTTTTATTGATCTGGATCAGTAATAATAAAGTTGGTGTTTTGGGTCAGATTCAGCATCACATGGGGGTATTAAAAGTGCTTAAAAAAGCAAAAATATACGCTTTGCTCGCGTACTGGAATGATAACTAATGTCTTAATTAACCGGCGGCAAATTCCGCTGGAAGGCTGATCCCAAGATCGGTTATTGTTTTTATCTGTTGCTTGTTCAAGCCTAACAGGAAATCGCGAAAACACTCTTGTATTTCTTCATCCGGGGAAAATGCCGCTGCCCTTAGCAAATCAACAAGGTGATGGTTACTCGACAGCTGGTAGGTGTAACCAATTTCCCTTTCCATCTCGCGTCGTATTTTTACCAGTTTTGAAAGACATTGTTGGGTGAATACTATTTCGCCCATTCCTGGCTCCTTGCCACGTATTGCAATTAAAGGTTGTAAGTTATGGTGGTAACTACTTATTTTCTAAATCTAATTATTATTTAGCACACGCACCGGATATTAACAATATTACGATGGTTATTGTTGGGTACTTGAATGGCCCAGTGCCTCTACCAAAAGGCATAGTGCCTGGCCGCGATGGCTGAGTTGGTTCTTGACTTTTGGCGCTAACTGGGCGGAGGTGCATTGGTGGCTTGGGACAAAGAACACGGGATCATAGCCGAACCCATTATCTCCTATGGGTTCCATAGTAATGATGCCCTCCCAGGTACCCTGGCAGATAATCGGTGTGGGATCCTGCGCATGGCGCATATAGACCATCAGGCATTGAAAGCGGGCTGTACGCTGTATTTCAGGTATATTTTCCAGTTCGCTCAGTAGCTTTTGCAGGTTTTGTTCATCCGAGGCACCTTTGCCGGCAAAGCGGGCTGAATATATACCAGGTGCGCCGTTTAAGGCATCCACCTCAAGACCTGAATCATCGGCAATGGCGGGCACACCGGCCTCGGCGGATGCATGGCGGGCCTTGATGATGGCATTTTCAACAAAAGTCAGACCGGTTTCTTCTGCATCCTCGATGTTGAAAGTGGATTGAGGCACCACTTCAAGCTCAAGCTCGGCCAACATCTGGCCAATTTCCCGGACCTTACCCTGGTTGTTACTGGCGAGAACGATCTGTGTCATGGATGTACCGCGAATAGTGAGGAAAGTTGCGCGCTTTATTCAGCTGCCAAGGCTTCACGTTGATGTTCAATTAACTGGTCAATGGCCTGTTTGCCGAGGTCTAGCATGGCCTGAAACTCTTGTGGAGAAAAAGCGGTGCCTTCGGCGGTACCTTGAACTTCAATATAGCCACCCTGATCATTCATTACGATATTCATGTCGGTTTCACAATTGGAGTCTTCCACGTAATCCAGATCCATAATCGGCGTGCCGTTGTAGATACCGACAGACACGGAAGCAACATGGCCAATGATGGGATCATTTTTTATAAGCTTATTGTCCTGCATATAACGGATTGCATCAGCCAGGGCCACAAACGCACCGGTAATGGACGCAGTACGAGTTCCGCCGTCGGCCTGGATAACATCGCAGTCTATGGTGATGGTATTCTCGCCAAGGGCCTCAAGATCGACAGCTGCACGCAGGGAACGACCGATCAACCGCTGGATTTCCATGGTGCGGCCACCCTGTTTACCGCGAGCTGCTTCCCGGCCCATGCGACTACCAGTAGAACGCGGTAGCATGCCGTATTCAGCCGTTACCCAACCCTGTCCCTGGCCACGGAGAAAACCCGGCACCTTTTCTTCCACCGTGGCGTTACACAGCACCTTGGTATCGCCAAATTCTATCAGTACTGATCCCTCGGCATGCTTGGTGTAGTTGCGGGTGATTGTGATGGAGCGTAATTGATCGGGTGATCTACTGCTGGGTCGCATAGCATTACCTTCCTTGTTACAACATCAGGGCGTAGAGTATAACGGTTGCGATGAATTCGGGCGAATGAAGAAAATTTATTCCTTCATTTCCTTTTCATAAGCTTTGATAGCGCGCTCGATTTCCTCGATTGCATCATTCAGGGTGGCGCGCTTTCCAGGTTTTTTAGATTTGGCCTGCTGACTACGACTCCGTGGTTGTTGCAGGGAGATTACACGTAATGCGACGGCTGTGGTGTTGTCACTATGTGGATAGTTTGTCGTTTCGGCCCGTTCGGCCAGGGTATTTAGCGCATTATTGAGCTGGCCTTTTTCGATCATGGCGCCGATCTGTGCATCATCCAGTGGCTCCCAGAATCCGTCAGAACATAGCAGCAGGATGTCCCCTTCCTGTAGATCGATTCCTTTGCTTATGGCAATTTCCGGTTCGTGGGGAAACAACCCTATACATTGGGTAACGTAATTGCGCATCGGATGGTCGTGGGTTTTTCTCAGCGAGATACGCCCTTCACGGTAGAGTTGTTCGACGTAAGAGTGGTCCTGGGTACGGTATAAGGGCAGGCCATTGCGATACAGGTAAAAACGACTGTCACCTACATGCGCCCACCATACCTTGAGATTTTGCACCAGACAAACCACAGCGGTCGAGCCAGGTGAGAGGGGCGGCTCATGTTCCTGACCCGCCATCAGGATTGCATGGTGAGCACGTCGGATCAACTCGTGCAGAAATTTCTCTGGATGTTCTGCTGGTAAGGGATTCAGTGCCAGTTCATCTTTGATGGTATCGATCAGGGTTTGTGCGGCCAGATCACCTCCTGGCTTACCTCCCAACCCGTCACCAAGTACTAACATGGCGCCATGGCGATTCTCAATCACCGTCAGTCGGTCCTGATTAACTTCCCGGTTTCCCAGGCGGCTTGTTCGTCCAATTTCAAACTGCATACATGCCGGTCTGCTTAGTTTGTTTGGTACATTGAGGTGCTGATGTTCTTGAGCACCTCCAGTAGCTGTTCCACATTCTGGGGACGCAACAGAGGATCAATATCCATTGACCAATCCACCGCCTCCAATAATGTCTGCGAATAACGCTTCTTGAAGGCGCTCACTGCGGGACGCATGGTGTCACGTTCACGCCGTTTGGTGGAAGACGGCGGTGGCGAGCCCGACATACAGGTGCGAATGGTTGCACCCAGGGCATAGATGTCCGTCCAGGGACCGACATATCCACCGGGATCGAGTTGCTCGGTGGGCGAGAATCCCGGAGTGACGACCTGGTTGGGCTGAAACTGGCGAGTATGCATCATTTCGTGCACGGCACCAAAGTCAAGCAATAAGGGATCCGCCCCCTGGCGTAAATGAATATTACCTGGCTTAACATCCAGATGAAGCAGGCCATTACGGTGGATTTCGCCCAGACCGTTCAGCAGGCCGGGGAATACGGTCATGATGAAGGCCTCACTCAACTTGCCGCGATGACGCTGAATATAAGCCTGCAGGTTGTGTCCTTCTTCGTGGTCCATCACCATGTATACAGTGCCATTGGCACGGAAGAAGTTGATCACATTAACAATATTGGGGTGCTTGAGAGTGGTAAGGGTGCTGGTTTCCTGGAAAAACAGCCGCCGACCGTGGGCAAAACGTTCCACATTATTTTCATTAATGGCGACAACCTCGAGGTTTTCGTTGCGCATCGCCAGTTTCATCGGCA
>JAHEIJ010000150.1 GCA_024639445.1 Gammaproteobacteria bacterium | reverse complement strand
AATGTCGACCAACCGTCCCAGTACAGCTTGGCGCCTTTCGAGCCGGGCGCCGAAACGTAGCATGGCATGGAACAGGGTACGTGCAAGTCGTCGTGATGACCGATTTATGTAACACATGTCATTGGTAAGCTCACCGAATTCGCGATAGCGTGGCCAATGACTCCAACCGAACCAGCGACCTGGATACCACACGGCGTAAAAACCCAGACTATGCAGCAACGCTATTAACTTCTTTACGACTGATGTCTTCGGGTTCACCAGATCCTCGGCCACAGCCAGGTGCATGTCCAATGCCTCGCGAGCAATAAACAGTTTGATGATCTCACTTGAACCCTCAAAGATGCGCAGGACACGTGCATCACGCAACATACGCTCGATGCCAATAGGCGTTTCGCCGCGCTGGCGCAGGGAGTCCGCAGTTTCATAACCACGGCCACCTCGTATCTGTAAGGCGTCATCAATAATCCGCCAATAGATCTCGGTGTTATAGAGCTTGGCCACCGCCGCCTCCAGGCGGATATCCGCCTCACCCTTATCCGCCAGTGCCGCAGAAAGATCGGCAATACTCTCCAGCGCAAAGCTGGCTGCCCCCATATGACCAATCATTTGAGCCACAGCATCATGTTTACCAATGGGTCGACCCCATTGTGTGCGTGAACCTGCCCACTCACGTATCAGTGCCACAACACGAAGGGCGCAGAAGGCGGCACTGGCAGGCAGTGCCAATCGTCCGGTATTTAGCGTGATCAGGGCCAGCTTCAGTCCTGCACCTTCTCGCCACAGGATGTTTTCCTTCGGCACCCGCACATTGGTAAAACGGATCAAGCCGTTTTCCATCGCCTTGATACCCATGAACTCGCAACGCTGCACTATCTCGACACCCGGCCAGTCGGCTTCGACAATAAATGCGGTGATACGGTGTGAGCCGGTGTAGGCCATGATCACTATCAACTCGGCCACCGTGCCGTTGGTGATCCAGAGTTTCTCACCATTGAGTATGTAACTGTTACCGTCTTCGGCAAGTTCCGCATGGCTGGTGATGCGGGCCGGATCGGAACCGGCGTCAGCTTCGGTCAGGGCGAACGCGGAGATGGCACCGCGCGCCAGCCGTGGTAGGTATTTCTTTTTCTGAGCGTCGGTGCCAAACATCATTAGCGGTTTGGGCACACCAATCGACTGGTGCGCCGACAACATGGCAGTCAGTGCAGCATCCACACTGGTTACCATGCCGATGACCTTGACATAGGTTCGCAGCGACAAACCCAGCCCACCGTATTCCTGCGGAATCATAATACCGAAGGCACCCATCGCCTTGAGTTCAGCCACGATGATTGGCGGTATCTTGCCTTCGCGATCGATGCGATCGGCATCTACGTTTTTCAGTAACTGCGTGAGACGATCAAGAAACGGTTTGGCGCGTGCGGACTCGTCAGGGTCCTCTGCAGGATAAGGATGAATGTAATCCAGGCACAGCTTACCGGCGAAAAGTTCGCGCATAAAACTGGGATGTGCCCATTCTGTTTGCCGTGCTGCCTCAGCGACCGCGCGGGATCGGTGCGCAGATGCGTCAACATGTTCCGGCCTGACCGGGGAGTTCAACTCTGTCATTTCACCCTCTCCCTGTGAAACAAAGCCTACTAGTTTTTCAGTATAACCAATAATACAATACCGGCCTTCATAAATAGGGATCAGAGAGGAATATTCTCTAATATTCAATGCTGCTTATATTTAGAGGAAATTCCTCTCTGACCCTGTTTTTGTTGGTTTTTTACTAGTTATTGCATTTCAGTCAGTGACTTACTTAGGTTCTGAGCATGGACGACCCACAGGCGACCTACAGGGATGTAGGAAGTTAGAGTCGCGTCAGGAACGGCGACCGAGATGTGGGAAGTGCAGATAATGCAGGAGCAATTATCTGTTCTCATGCAGCGAGCACAAGAGCTGCCCGACCCCTCTCAGAAGCTGCCATTTAGTCGTGTCCCCTATTGTTTGTATTTTCGCCCAACTTTCATACGCCAATCATGTAAGTTTTTCGCATTAATAAACTCATTTTCAACAGAAACATTCAGGCTTGGATCTGTGCAAAGAATATCTATTAGTTCTTGATATTCATTTTCATCTAATTCAAATGGTTTCCACTGAAAACCCATGCCTATTTCTGTTTCCCCTTTGGCTAATATCTCGTTCAGAAAATGAAATGGCTGTAATACAAAACCGTTAGCATGTCTGGCTGCTACGACTTCCAAGACAAATTTTTCTAGCGGTTCGTTTATCCATGGTGCCGAATTTTTACCAACACCATAACAAATTCTGTACTTAATCGTTCTCATATATGGCAGTTAACATTAGAATTGTGAAGCCGGATAAAACGCGCAGCGCTTTAGACGGTCATGCACGAATGACTCGTTAGCGGAAATTTTATAAATCCCACGCATTCTTAATATTATAGTCTTCTCGTAGCTTATTCCACACATCTGATTCCACCTCTATGCAACAAGCTTCTTCGTCAAAACCATATTTTCCAGATTGAAACAGAGATAAAATTGCATCAAGATATGCATCGTAATTATCGGCAATCTTTTGTACCAAGTCACATTCAACATCAACAGAATAGAGCTCATTAGTTTCTAGATCGAGGCATATTTGCACATCACCGTTCATATCCAGTACGGTGAACCAGCTTTCTTTCCATTCAAAATCCGGGATATCTTTTTTAAGACTTTTGTTGCCCTTATAGCTCTCAATTGCATCGATAACAGATAAAAAACTGAGAAATGCATCTAAATTGTCAATACCATTGTGCCATCCATATAATTGGACTAGATTTGCTGTTGGAGCGAGCCCTATAGAATCAAAATAACCAGCTATTTCAGACTCTGATATACCTGGCTTCGGCATTGGTTCCTCATTAAAAGACTGTATATGCGTAAATATGGTTTGTATTTTATTAATCGTATCCATGTTTGTTTCCCGCTAACAGTGATTTAGACAGAATTATTTTCAATCGAGTCTGACCCTTTTGGTCTAAGACGGTATCTGACCCCTTGATTTTATCAGGGTCAGAGTAAAAACTCCTGGGCAATTTTGCCAGTCGAGCTCATAGTAAAACTAGGACTAAAATAGATTTTTTAGCTATACTAAATTGATGAAACCATGATCAAGGATGATAAATGGCGCGATTATCACGACTCAGATTAGCAGGAATCCAAAATATCTGCGGGAGCAATTAAAATCGAAGCAATGTCAACAAAAAACGATTTACCAAATGGTGTAATGTTTAATGCTTACCCTGACAGTATTGGCCGAAACCTCGCAGATACGGTACAAATGCTCAAGCGGCCAGAATTTAAAGAAGTTTTTTCTTTGTTCTATATTCTGCCTACCATTTTTCATAGCGATCTGGATCGTGGCTTTTCCATCATCAATTACGATATCAACAAAGAACTTGTGGACCCTCAAAATCTGGACGAGCTAAACGAACTTGGAATCCAGACTAAGTTTGACCTCGTACTCAATCATCTTTCCGTACGTTCTCCGCAGTTTGTTGATTTATTGCAGAACGGAAACGACTCACCCTACAGGGAATTTTTCATCGACTGGAATGAATTCTGGAAGGGTCATGG
Organism: Gammaproteobacteria bacterium; assembly: GCA_024639445.1. GTDB lineage: Bacteria > Pseudomonadota > Gammaproteobacteria > UBA6429 > Thiohalophilaceae > JAHEIJ01. The sequence goes on along the minus strand of JAHEIJ010000150.1, from coordinate 2,330 downwards.
CACTATGGGTAACGATGGCGTCGTTATGCCGGATAAAGAACACCTTGATAAGCTTTTTATGAGAAAGCCCGGTCTGCCGATCCTTAAATTACGTTTTCCTGATGGTAGTCTCAAGGCTTACTGGAACACCTTTTATCAAAAAGTGGAGTTCGATGAGATAACAGCCCAGGACTTCGCACATATCAAGGGAATCGATCAGCAGTTAGCTTCGGATATTGCACACCACATCAAGATCGTCATCAAGAGTGGAAGGCGGCTGGAATCCATTGACTTTGAAGATATCGTCAAATACAAGGATGAGGTTATTGATGCGGTTTACCGCAAGCGTGAATTCCTGGGTCAGATGGATCTTAACGCCCGTTCCGAACTGGTCTGGGATTTCTACGATGAGACACTTCGTAAACTCAGCAAATACGGCGCCAAAATAATTCGCCTGGATGCTTTCGCTTACCTGCACAAGGATCCTGGTCAGGCAAATTTTTTCAACCGGCCGGGCACCTGGGATTATCTGGAACGTCTGCGGGGCATTGCCCAGAAGTATGGGCTAATCATCTTCCCCGAGATCCATGCCGAATACGGTGCCGGTATCCATGAAGAGATTGCGCAGGAAGGTTATCCCATCTATGACTTCTTTTTTCCCGGGCTGGTGATCAATGCCCTCGATCAGGGCAACAATGCAGCTTTGTTACACTGGATCTCGGATATCCGTACCCGGGGACTACAGACCATCAACATGCTCGGCAGCCATGACGGTATCCCGGTGCTTGACCTCAAAGGTAAACAGGTCGATGGCGCCTACCGGCCGGGCCTGCTGAGCAATGAACAGATCGAGGCCACCATCGAGCATATTATTGAGCGGGGTGGCAAGACCAAGAATTTGTACGGTGCCGACGGTAAGAAGATCGACTACTATCAGGTCAATGCGACATTCTTCAGCGCCCTTGGAGAGGATGAGCAAAAACTGCGCCTGGCTCGTGCTATTCAGATGTTTATGCCCGGTGTACCACAGGTGTGGTATCTGGATCTATTTGCCGGTACTAACGACTACGCAGCAGCGGAAAGAGGGCGTACCGCCGGACACAAGGAGATTAACCGTACCACCTTAAAAATAATCGACATCGAGTCTGGACTAAAACGTCCTATCGTACTGGATCAGCTCAAGTTGATTCGGTTACGCAATGTTTCACCGGCATTCGATGGTGAGATGAAGATCATCGAGACTGAAGCACATCTGTTACATATTTCCTGGCAGCACCCGGAAGTCACGCTAACATTGAAGGCTAATCTGTGCGATCACAGCTTCACGGTTTCCCAGGATGACGATGCTGGCGAAGTAGTCCTGATGTCATTTGAGTCATAGGCTTTGATGGCCTCCTCTATTGTTTTTAATGGTAACCACTACGGAGCACCAGCATGAAAATTCTTGCGACTGATCTCGACCGGACATTACTACCGAACGGTAGCTGGCCGCCGGATCCCGGAGCTATCGACCTCTTCAATGAACTCACGGAAAAGCATGGTGTGCTTGTCGTCTATGTAACGGGACGAAATCTTGTTCTCACCGAAAACGCAATAAAAGAATATGGAGTCAGATACCCTGATATTCTGTGTAGCGATGTCGGTACTTCGATTAGAAAATATAAAGATGGGGAGTGGAAGTTTGATGATGGCTGGGTCGAGCATGTTAAGAGAGAGAGTCCAAAATGGGATGCCATGGCAATAAGAGATGCGGTTACCGGGATTGATGGTATGCGAGAACAGGAAAGCGAACATCAGAACCAGTTCAAGCAGAGTTACTATGTTAAACACGACAAAAAAGATCAGGTGTTACAAAAAGTAGATGAACTGGTGAAGGCAAAGTTTGATGAAGTCATCGTATATAGTTTTGATTCTCAGGATGGAAAAGGGCTTCTTGATTTTTTGCCAGCAAGTGCGACAAAACAGACTGCCCTGGAGTATGTGGCTGAGGAGTTTGATACTGCGAAAAAGGATGTTGTATTTTGCGGGGACAGCGGCAACGATATATTTCCTCTGACAGCGGGATTTAGTGGTGTGCTTGTAAAGAATGCCGATGATCAATTGGTAGAAAAGGTAAAAAAGGCAATGAACCAAAATCCTGATTTAAAGGTGTATTTTGCAAAAGGGGATTCCAATGGTTTGAAAGGATATTATACTAGCGGTGTGATCGAAGGAGCCTATTTTTATGGGGTTTTTGATTGAATAATAATTGGGGACACGACTACAGGCGACCCACAGGGATGTGGGGAGATAGAGCCGCGTCGGGAACAGTGGCCGGGAAGTAGGAGGTACGACCACAAGGAAGTGGGAGG
>JAHEIJ010000149.1 GCA_024639445.1 Gammaproteobacteria bacterium | reverse complement strand
ACAGTTAGGTGCATCACTTGCTTGATTTGGATTCCTTACTAATAAGATAGTCGGTTACCTCGAGCATGCCACGCTGCCCATGGGCCATCACACCATCGGTGACATACTTGCCGTTAATCACCAGTGCGGGCACACCTTCAATTCCATAGCGCCGGGTCAAATCAGTTGCGCGCCGTACTTTGGCATCCACCGCAAAAGAATTAAAGGCATTATCAAATTTCTCGGACGAAACAGCATATTTGGCAAACAGCGCCTTGACCTCTTCCACTGTCGCCATCTTGCGACGCTGAACCTGCATGGCTTCGAACATGGCATCGTGTACCTGTTCAGCTACCCCCAGGACCTCGGCCGTGTAGTACACCTTGGCATGAAAACCCCATATAGGACGAAACACCGCCGGCACCCGTACAAAAACCACATTGGCCGGTTTGCTTTTCAACCATTTCTTCATATCTGGCTCGAGGTGGTAGCAGTGGGGGCAGCCATACCAGAACAGTTCCACCACCTCGACTTTATTGGCATCAACCGTCGCTACGGGCACCTTAAGACGCTCGTATTCAATCCCTTCTTCATAGCCCGCCAGTGCGGTTCCCCCTGGCATCAAAAACAAGCCAAGCAAGGGTAAAAGCCGTATTAATTTCATCAAGTTCCTCCTGAGTTGATTGGCACCAGCCTAGGCAAACTCACAAATTCGCGCAAGTCGAATATTGAAAACTCCCGGCCACCTTCGCGCGATTTATTCTTTATCCTATGATGTCTGTGCATGGCAACGATAAAAAGTTCCAACCAAGTTGATCTGGCAGATTTATTAACCTGCTACATTCACAGGTCATATCCGGTTCTACATTCTGTAACTGGGCGGCAGATAAAAAAAGGGGCGGTTAACCGCCCCTTTTATAATGACTACCTAGTCCATGGTCGCTGAATCAGTGCAGTCCCTGCATATAGGAGGAGACCGCCTCGATTTCCGCATCCGTCATACGTGCTGCAATATTCTGCATCATTTTGCCTGGATCATTTTTGCGCGTAACGCTACGGAAATCCTTCAAGGTTTGTACTGTATAGGCAGCATGCTGACCACTCAACATCGGGTATTTGGCCGCCGGATTCCCTGCGCCGGTGGGACCATGACATGCGATACAGGCTGAAACACCCGTCGCCATGTTGCCACCTCGATAGAGCTTTTCGCCCATTGAGATCTTGGCTTCATCAGCACTACCAGGAGAAGGCTTTTGCTTGGCAAAAAACGCCGCCAGATCCGCCATATCCTGAGGCGACAGCGACATCACCTGGCCCATCATCAGCGGATTATTTCGCTGATCGCCAGCCTTGAAATCCGCCAATTGTTTGGCGGTATAGCCTGCATGCTGGCCAGCCAGTTTCGGCCAAATGGGATTAACACTATTACCGTTAACACCATGGCAACTGAAACAGACCTGGGCCTTGGCCTGACCGGCATCGGCATCACCCGCCGCCTGGCTCGTACCGGTGACGACAAACAGCGCCAACAGAGAGAAAAGTACTTTGGACTTCATGGGAGATAAACCAACCTTAAATCCTGAAAAAAGAAAGCGTCAACAACATTTATTTGGAGTTGCTGACCATATAATCAACCGCCGCCTTTACATCCGCGTCGCTGATGTCTGCACGACCGCCTTTCGGAGGCATGTAACCGGTCTTACCTTTGTAACCCTTGATGGCATGGTCATGCAATGTGGCATTTCCCTGAGCGAGCCGTGACGTCCAGGCTGCCTTGTCGCCAAGCTTTGGCGCACCGGCTGCCCCGGTACCATGACAGGCAAAGCACGCCATTTTATAGGTCTTTTCACCCGCGCCTTCGGCATTGGCAGTAGTTACAACACCCATCAGCGCCATTGAGACAGTAATCAGTAACATCTTTTTCATTGTAGCGTTCTCCTGCGACAAAAATAAAATTTGAAATCCAAATTCATGGTGGTCAATCACCACCTTGGTACCTGACACATGCATTAGCCATGCTTTGTCATGGTAAACTTGATTCACAACATTGCCAGGCCGGAAAACCTGGGGCTTCGTAATATACCAAGCCCCTGAATAGGGTCAAGCGGGCGCATTATACAGTACCCCGGTCCCCGGCGCCTATTCCAAACTAAAGCTTATTACAGTGAAACTGAACCGTGACTGAACAGACCCGCCCCGGCCGATATAGCCATGCCCGCTTCATGTTTAGCATACCGGACCCACAGCAGGCCCCTCCCGATGCCGGCTACGAAGTTGCGTTTGCCGGGCGCTCCAATGCCGGCAAGTCCAGCGCCCTCAACGCCCTGACCCAGCGCAAGTCCCTGGCCCGTACCAGTAAAACCCCGGGGCGGACTCAACATTTGGTGTTTTTCGAACTGGATGGTGAGCGTCGTCTGGTGGACTTGCCCGGCTATGGTTATGCCAAGGTCCCCGAAAAGGTCCGGCGGCACTGGGGACTGGCGATGGAAGCATATCTCTCCGGGCGCAAGTCCTTACGGGGGCTGGTACTGATGATGGATGTGCGCCATCCCCTCACCGATTTCGATAAGCAAATGCTGCAATGGTGCCAGCATGCCGGGATGCCGGTACACATCCTGTTGACCAAAGCGGACAAGTTAAAACGGGGCCCCGCCATGAGTACCTTGCTGAAGGTACAAAAGACACTGGCGCAACAACACAATGTCAGTGTGCAGTTGTTTTCTGCCTTGAAGCACACCGGGGTCGAGCAGGCGCGCGAAGTTCTGGATAGTTGGCTGGCGCTGCCAGCGGGCAAGGATTAACTGGCGGGAATTCGTTGTAACAGAAAAAAATAAACCCCGGAACCGGGTTGGGATGTGGGGATACGGTATGGTTCCGGGGTTGAATCCACACCCGTTTAACGGGGTGCTTATATCTCCCGCTGAGGGACTAGCGGGTCAGATGTAACAAGCTTAGGCAATAACCTGCCTGACTGAAACGGGGCAATTGTGAACCTTTGTAAATTTCAAAAAAAAGCCCCGGAACATTTGGGGATTGACAGGGTTCCGGGGCAAATAATCACCCGGCTTGGGGAACCGGGTTTTTAATTCCCACTACAGGGAGGGTTGCGGGAATTAGTGCACGGATGCACTGAATACTATGACCCGGGGGCATAAAAATAGTTCAGTCAGCGAACCAAATTCTCCGAAAACACTTATAGCCTGCTGTTCTGTATGGATTAATGTAGAGGACTAGGCAGTCGCCTGAAGCCGCGAGGCGAGGTCTAGGGTAACTCACGTGGCCGCTGCAGCTGCTGCAAGCTGAGCCCGCCCCGCCGCAACATGGCCCAGCCAGCGGGTAGCTCAAAAAAGGCAATGGCGGCCGTGGTCATGAGTTTGCCGGATTCAGACACGGGGGGCGACTCCGACGCCAGCCATTCGACCAGCTCATCCAGCCCGGGGTTATGGGCCACCAATAAAACGCAGTCGATCGAATCGGGAATGCTGCGCAGATTGTTGAGAAGGGTGGCTCGGTCCGCAAGGTAGAGGTCCTGGTTGAAGACCACCTCATGCTCCTCAACGCCCGATGCCTCGGCTACCGCCAGTACGGTCTGGCGTGCGCGTTGCGCGGGCGAGGAAAGAATGATGCTCGGTGCGAATTGCTGTTCTTGTAGCCACTGCCCCATGCGCGCGGCATCCCTGGCTCCCCGTTGATTCAGCGGTCGATCAAAATCCGCCTGGGCTGCGCTGTGCCAGTCCGACTTGGCATGGCGCATGAGGTACAGCGTTGGCATCCAGGCTCACCGTGAACACACTGCTGGAAATTGGCTAGAAATAGGTCGCAACATAGAGCAGGCCACCGCTAATGTTGTTGTCGTACTTGAGTTGATACTCCGGATCATCTTCTTCAATTTCCAGCGAATTGCTGCTCAAGCCCGCGCCCAGCGCAACATTTTTCCAGGCGCGGTACTCCATGCCAAAAGTCGCGTCCCGGTAGCTACCGGCCCATTTATCGAACTTCAGTGCAAAGGCCTCGGTTTTCAGATACCAGTGAAATTTAGGCGTGACGTTGTATTTAAGCACTAAAGAAAAAACCGGCAAGGGCACGGTGGTATTCACATCTTCGACAGCCCGGTTGGCGGGGAATGTGGTGCTGGCATCCAGGCCGAGTGCCAGACGGGTGATATGCAGCCCGGCCCCCACCCCCAGTTCCACCTTGTCGCTGTGATGAAACGACCAGAGATAGCCGACCTTGAAAATATCGTAATCCAGGTTACTGATGACCTGCGCCCCGATCGGGATGATGATAGTGTTGCCATCCGGATCAACCCACTCGAATTCCTTATCAAGTGTCCTGTTACCTTCAGAGCTAATGCTGTACCAGGAGTAGGTGAGAGCATGCTTGGGATGGAAGCGATAATAGCCCTCAATGCGCAACACCTGATTTTCGATATCCAGACCCAGGGTATCCTGCGGGCTGATTGAGATGCCGGCCCCCAGATTGGTATCCGTCATGGAAATACTCGAATCGAATCGAGCCAGGGCGTAGCCGCCGATTGAGAGCCTGAATTTATCCGGCAGGGGCTCTTCCGCCCGGGCCGTACCCAGCATGGCAAAAAGAGAGATCACGACAAACAACACACGCATTATATTTTTTGTGCCCATTGTTCTTCCCCTTATAGTTTCTTAATGTGCCTCGTCCCAGTTGCGGCCGATGCCCACATCGACAATCAAGGGCACGGCCAATTCCGCGGCGCCTACCATGCTGTGGATAATGATATCGCCGGCTTGCTCAACGCTGTCCTTTGCCACTTCGAACACCAGTTCATCATGCACCTGCATGATCATATGGATATCCAGTTTACTCTTTTCGATGGCCCGATCCAGATCGATCATGGCCCGCTTGATAATGTCCGCCGCGGTACCCTGCATCGGCGCATTGATGGCGGTGCGCTCGGCATACTGGCGCCGCACCGCATTGCTGGCCTTGATCTCCGGCAGGTACAGGCGCCGGCCAAACACGGTTTCCACGTAGCCCTGTTCACGCGCCCGTTCACGGGTCTCATCCATGTAGGCCTTGACCCCCGGATAACGCGCAAAATACAGGTCGATATATTGCTGCGCCATGCCGCGCTCGATATCCAGCTGGCGCGCCAGGCCAAAAGCCGACATGCCATAGATCAGCCCGAAATTAATCGCCTTGGCGGAACGGCGTTGATCGCTACTGACCCTGTCCGGTTCGAGCCCGAACACTTCTGCCGCGGTGGCGCGATGAATGTCTTCGCCGGCGGCAAATGCCTTGAGCAGGCCTTCATCTTTTGACAGGTGCGCCATGATACGCAATTCGATTTGCGAGTAGTCCGCCGCCAGCATTTTATGCCCGGGGGCAGCAATAAAGGCTCGACGAATGCGCCGGCCTTCTTCCTTGCGCACCGGGATATTCTGTAGATTGGGATCCGATGAGGACAGGCGTCCGGTGGCGGCCACCGCCTGGTGATAGGAGGTATGCACCCGACCGGTCGCCGGATCGATCTGCTGCGGCAGCTTGTCGGTATAGGTCGACTTCAACTTGCTGAGGGAACGATGCTCCAGGATCAGTTCCGGCAAGGCATAATCATGCGCCAGTTCCTGCAACACCGACTCCGCCGTCGAGGGTTGGCCCTTGGGGGTCTTGCTCACGATGGGTAATCCCAGCTTCTCGAACAGGATGGCCTGGAGTTGTTTGGGGGAGCCGAGATTAAACGCCTCACCCGCCTCCTTGTGGGCCTCTTTTTCCAGTTCCAGCAGGCGTTTCTCAAACTGCTTGCTTTGCTGCTGGAGCATCTTCACATCCAGCAGGACACCGCGCCGTTCAATCCTTGACAGTACCGGTACCAGGGGCATTTCAATCTCACGAAACACGGCTGTGAGTGTTGGAATTTCCTGCAGCCGGGGCCAGAGCGTTTCATGCAGTCGCAGGGTAATGTCAGCATCTTCGGCCGCATAGGGCGCGGCCTGTTCGATCTCGATCTGGTTGAAGGTCAGTTGCCTGGC
>JAHEIJ010000148.1 GCA_024639445.1 Gammaproteobacteria bacterium | reverse complement strand
TTGCATTATTGATATATCTCGATAAAACCAACCCGCAGCGAGAAACAGCCAATATCGGTGAAGCCGTCAGCCAGTTTTTTCAACAAAAAGCCCAAGATGTCCGTGAGGCAACACGAGCAGAATCAAAGACCGAATCAAAGCCCGCCGACAGCAAAACGCTGCCCCGCTTCGATTTCTACACCATCCTGCCGGAACTGGAAGTTGCCATACCTGAAGAAGAATTAATTGAGGCAAGTAAAAAACCCGTTACACAAAACACCAGCGATGGTATCAACTATATGCTGCAGGCTGGCTCCTTTCGCAATATGGAACAGGCGGATCGACTTAAAGCCAAACTTGCACTACAGGGTATTGTTGCAACCATCCAAACCGTGCGCATCCGGGATGGAGAAACCTGGCATCGTGTACGCGTTGGTCCGATGACTGATATTGCAACACTCAACCAAACCCGCAAACGACTGACTGATATTGGCGTACCTTCTATTGTAATCAAAGACAAAGGTTAAACACCTGCCTGGATAAATCTCTTCAAATATATTCAATGGCTTGAATAGCAAACGTGCCCTATCTCATCGTTATCCTAATCCTGCTTGTTTTACTGTTCGGCCCCCAATGGTGGGCACAATATACCTTTCGGCGCTATGCCAAACCACTGGAACGTATTCCTGGTAGTGGCGCCGAACTGGCACGTCACTTGCTGGACCGTTTTGAAATGCAGGCGGTGAGTGTTGAAAAAACGGAGGAGAATAATGATCACTACGACCCACAAAGCCGTAGCGTACGCTTGAGCCCTAATAATCATGAGCAGAACTCATTAACCGCGCTCGCCGTTGCCGCGCATGAAGTGGGGCATGCCATTCAACATCACCGTGGTGAAGCCCTGCTGAGCCTGCGTACCCGCCTGATACAGGTTGCCTCGGTATCACAAAAAATCGGTGCCGCCGCCCTGGTTGTGATGCCAATTGCGGCCCTTGTTACACGCGTTCCCTCGATTGGTTTAATGCTCCTAATCGCCGGAGTTGGCTCTATGTTTATCGCATCACTGGTCCACCTGGTGACACTCCCGGTGGAACTGGATGCGAGTTTCAATAAAGCCTTGCCGATTTTACGTGAAGGTTACGTCAGTAAAGATGATGAACCCAAAGTAAGAAAAGTCCTACGCGCCGCTGCCCTTACCTATCTGGCCGGCTCTCTGGCCAGTCTGCTAAACCTGTGGCGCTGGATTGCGATTCTGCGGCGCTGAGGCGCAGGTGCATATGCCTTAACTGAAGTTGTAGTGCTTGTTAACGTCTTCACGGATCTCCCAGGTACATTTCATTCCTTTGGGAAAAATCACCAGATCACCGCTTCCCATCTCAACCGGCTCACCACCTTCCGGTGTCACAATCACGCTGCCGTCGAGAAAATAACAGGTTTCGGTTTGATCATAGGTCCATGGAAAGGTGGAAACCTCTTTGCTCCAGATAGGCCAGTCATAAACACCCATCACTTCAAGCTTGGCGGAAGAAGCATGTTTTTCAACCAGAATTTCATCCATCTTTGTTTCCTTTCTAAGTTTATTAATCTTCAAGGTAGGTATAACCATGCAAGCCGGCATTCAATTCATCCCAGTACAGTTGCCGTTGAGTCTCATTCAACTCAGCCACATCAAGCCTGGCACGATACTGCTCCAGCAGATCATCCGGATTGAAATGCACATACCGCAATACATTATCAACCGTGTCACCCTGCAAGGGCTGACTATATTGATAACTTCCATTTTGCCTCAGTTCCACATTGATGGAATCGGTATCACCAAACAGGTTATGCATATCACCCAGGATCTCCTGGTATGCCCCAACCAGGAAAATTCCTAGCAAGTATTCTTCATCCGGTTTGATCGAGTGCAACGGCAGGCTGGTTTCCAGGCCCTCGCTGTCGACATAGTCATCAATTCTGCCATCAGAATCACAGGTAATATCTTCCAGTACCACGCGCCGCATAGGTTGCTCATTTAAACGTTGCAATGGCATGACCGGAAAAATCTGATCAATTGCCCAGACGTCGGGAATGGATTGAAACAGGGAGAAGTTAACAAAGTACTTATCGGCAAGTTTATCATTTACCCGCTCAAGTATTTCATGATGAAGCCGTTGCGAGTTCATTAATAGTACCTGTACTTTGCGACATATCGCAAAATACACCGCTTCAAGCTCGGCCCGTTGCTTTAATGCCAAGAGCCCCTGGTTAAACAGATTTTGAGCCTCCTGCATCCAATGTATTGTATCGTGCCAGACCTCGACCGCCGTATTACTGTTAGATGATTCTATTAATCGTCTGTAGGCATCCCACAAATCATGCAGCACCTGCGGACTCACCTCTGTCGGTTCGGTTAAACCAAATGTATCCGGCACTTGTTCAGTATCTATGATATTGGTAATCAGTACCGCATGATGTGCGGTCAAGGCGCGCCCCGACTCGCTCAGGATATGTGGATGCGGCAACCCTTTCTCCTTACAAATATCCAACAAGGCGCGCACAATATTCTCGGCGTAGCTCTGCATGCTGTAGTTGATCGAACAGGGGTTGCGTGAGTGCGTACCTTCATAATCAATGCCCAGCCCGCCACCAACATCCACCGTATCAATTGCTACACCCATATTGCGAAGCCCCGCATAAAATTGGGCGCACTCCTGCATACCGCGCTGAATGTCCCGAATGTTGACCAGTTGAGAGCCAAGATGAAAATGCAGCATACGTAACGCATCCAGCATGCCTGTCTCTCGCAGCCGCGCAATCACCCATAACACCTGTGCGGCCGATAACCCGAACTTGGATTTTTCACCACCGGTATTTTGCCATTTTCCGGCGCCAATCGAGGCCAACCGCATGCGAACACCAAGGCAAGGCTTGATACCAAGGTCTGTCGCCTGCGTAAGCACCAAATTCAGCTCCGATTGTTTCTCGATTACAATAAAAACTTGATATCCCAATTGCTGGCCAATCAATGCCAGACGGACATATTCCCGATCTTTATAACCGTTGCAGACAATCATGCTGCCGGGCCGGGCCGCACCCAGTACTGCCATCAACTCCGGTTTGCTTCCCGCCTCCAGACCGACCCGCGCCGCACCATATTCGACGATCTCCCGTACGACACTGTGTTGCTGATTGACCTTGATAGGATAAATCGCGGTGTAGCCACCACGATAACCGTCCTGCCCCATGGCTTCGGCAAAACTGTTACACAGTGTATCGACACGGTCGTGCAGGATATCGATAAACCGCACTAATACCGGTAAATTCAAATGCAGGCCTTTAATATCCTCGACCAGGCTGGATAAATTGATACTGCTGGCCTGTTGGGGCCGTGGCTTGGCCAGTACCTGTCCCGCCGCATTAATGTCAAAATAGCCTTCACTCCAGTGGGCGACATTATACGTTTGGCGTGCCTGCTCGATGGTCCAGTCTGTCATTTGTGTATCAGTCTCTATCCTGCTGGCCGTTGCCAGGTCGTAGACTATAAAATAAAGGCTTTTACAGGTATATATTCAGTATTATCTGTGCAGCAGTCATTTTGTGAGAGGAGTGTTCATATGTCACTTGAAGGCAACTGGTTTACCGAAGAGCATTTAGGTACCGGTTCGGCTTTTTCCTTCCGTATTAGGCAAAAACTGCATGAAGAACAAACGCCCTACCAGAAAATCGAAATTTTCGAGACGGAAAAATTCGGCAATCTGATGACCATAGACGGTTTTGTCATGCTGACAAGCTGGGACAATTTCCTCTATCACGAAATGATGACGCACCCGGTTTTGTTCACCCACCCCGCACCACATCGTGTCTTGATCATAGGCGGTGGCGACTGTGGCACCCTGCGGGAAGTTCTGAAACACCCGGATATCAGACTGGCCCAACAAGTGGATATTGATGAACGGGTCACTCGCCTGTCGGAACAGTATTTCCCCGAGCTGTGCGAATCCAACCACGACCCGCGTGCCGAACTGCATTTCGGCGACGGCATCAAATGGGTCAAGGATGCCGGCACAGACAGTTATGATGTGATTATTGTCGACAGCACCGATCCCATTGGCCCGGGAGAAGTACTATTTACCAAGGCCTTCTACCAGAATTGCCACCGCATTCTGGCCGAGGACGGTCTGTTGGTACAGCAGAGTGAGTCCCCGTTATACCACCTGGAATTATTGACCCGCATGCATAAAGACATGCGCAGCGCGGGGTTCGCCAAAACCCAAACTCTTAATTTCCCCCAGCCGGTCTACCCTTCAGGCTGGTGGAGCGCCACCATGACAGGAAATGCCAACCTTAGCGCCTTTCGGCAACGTGATGTAGAGACCAAGACCTTTGACACCCACTATTACAATCAGCGCATCCATAGTGGTGCACTGGCCTTACCTAATTTTGTTGAGAAACACCTGCAGGAAAATATCTAGGTGCGAGGGATTAGGGCTGAGTTTCTATTATGTCGTGACAGATATTTTGAATAATCTATTAGAACCTCGTCACTTGTCCGTCCCTTGTGTTTATTCACACCATTTACGCACTGCGGCGCGTATGGATTCTAAATATCTTTGTTTCTGTGCTTCGTTATAAAAAACCCTGTTACCTTGTTGATCATAGTCATAAATCCGATTTGCCTTCTTACTGGCATTCAATTCTCCGCGAGCCACCTTACAATTATGTTCTCTTTTCGCCTGTTGCTCCTTACGCTTGGCGTCCGCTTTTTCCTTGTCACGCCGATCCGCTTCCAGCGAATCTGACAATTTTTTTTGCCTGGCACGACGCTCTGCATCGGTAAGCGTTTTCTGTGGGGAAGCGTTACCCGCGGAGGCAGGGGTCCGTGATTGATACCCGGGCGTATCCTCGGTGGGCGGCTTGTCGCTGAAATGCACGCGCCCCTGTTCATCGGTCCATTTATAGATTTCCGCCTGAACGGGTAGCACCAGGAATAAGCACATCGCAATTCCCAGCTGAAATCCAGCTTTCATTATTAGCTCCTTCCTTGTATTAATCGATCCAGCCGCAGGCGACAACGCTCATCAAACAGGTGTCGCGCGCCGATCCAGCTTGCCGCCATGGTCGCAAACCCGGTACCGGCGGCGATCATGAACATAATCAGGATCTGGTACTTCACCGCTTCCATCGGAGGAGTACCCGAGAGGATCTGCCCCGTCATCATTCCGGGCAGGCTGACGATACCTGCTGCCGCCATGGCATTGATGATGGGAATCATGCCGACTCGTACACTTTCACGGGTAATATCCCCTATCGCCACCCGCCACTCCTGTCCCAGGGTCAGGCGCGCCTCTATCACGCCCCGCTGCTGCCAGGCGCTGGTGGTCAGGCGATCCAGCGCCAGTGATACCCCGTTCATGGTATTGCCAAGCATCATCCCCAACAGGGGAATCGCATACTGCGGCGCATACCAGGGATCGGTACCGACAATCACCAGCAGAGCGAAAACAGTGGTCGCAAAGGCAGAGACGAACATGGAGAGGGTACCCAGTCCATAACCCCAGATGCCACCAAATCGCCGATGTTGGCGAGCCATGACTTCCCGCCCTGCGACCAACAACATCACCATGGCCAGCAAGCTCACCCACACCAACTGGACATTGGCAAACAAGGTATTCAGCACCAGGCCGATCAACATGAGTTGTACAGTGGTGCGTACCGCCGCAACCAACAAGCGCCGCGCCACACCCAGTTGCATCAATATCGATGTGATCGCTAGAAGTATCACCAGCCCACCAGCGAGGATTAAGTCCAGCGGCGTTAAGGCAATCACGTTCATGGCATGACCTCCTGCATTACCCCGTCTTTTAGTCGCAGGACGCGATCCGCGACCCGTCGAATCTGTGCCTTATCATGACTGACCCAGACCACCGGCGCCTGATGCTGTTGACCATATTCACGAATCAACTTCTCGGCATTGCCCACATTGGCAGCATCCAGGCTGGCAGTGGGCTCATCCAGCAACAACACATGTGGCTGA
>JAHEIJ010000147.1 GCA_024639445.1 Gammaproteobacteria bacterium | reverse complement strand
CAGGGTCGCGGCCAGGGACAGGGGTTTATTGTGGGCATAACGCGCCCCCAAAAAGGCTGACAGAATAAAAACACCTTTGGAATGGATCGCGCCGCCGAGTTCGACTTCGCGCTCAATGTCCACGACCTCCCCTTCACCGAGCCGGGCAGTGGCGGTAATACGCGAGGGTTGGCCAAAGGAAATATTATTGAGTTGAATCACCACCAGGCCATTGACCTGACCGATGGTTTCTCCGCTGGTATCCAGCAACAGCGTGCCACGCCGGAACTCTTCCAGGTAACGCTGCCGAATCCGATCCGCACGGTAAATCTGCTTATCAATCGCCGTTTGCACCGCCTGCCGACTAACGAGTGTGGCATCATCCTGGCGTGCCCAGTAATCGGCTTCACGTAATAAATCGGCAACGCTCAGGATATGCATGGAGAGTTTCTCCACATCCTCAGCCATGCGGCTACTATGCTCGATCACCCGTTCCACTGCCGGGCGTTCAAATGGTAGTAGCTCGTTACGCTCAGCCAAGGCTGAGATCAACTGGGCATAGAGTTGATAATGCTCACTGCTGCGATCGATGGTGTCTTCAAAATCGGCTGCTACTTTGAATAATTCAGCAAACTCGGGATCGTAGTCCGTCAGCAAGTAATACAACATACGCTCACCCACCAGCACGACCTTTATATCCAGTGGAATGGCTTCCGGCTCCAACGAAACGGTACTGATCAAACTATAAATTTCCCCAAGTGACTGGATTCGGATGCACTTAGCGGATAAGGCCTGCTTCAAACCCTCCCAGGCATAAGGTTGTTGCAACAGTTTCAATGCATCAATGATCAGGTAACCCCCATTGGCCTTATGCAGAGCCCCCGGCTTGATCAGCGTATAGTCAGTGACCAGGGTTCCCATCTGGGAGATATGCTCGATCCGTCCGACCAGGTTCTGATAGCGCGGCGCGTCTTCAAACACCACCGGCGCACCTGAATCAGGCGCATTCGTGACCAGCACATTCACCTGATAGTTTCTAAAAATGGGTTCCTCGCGGCTTCTCTCAAATATTGCTCCTGCACGCTCCGGGAAAAACATAAACAGGTTTTCAATGACATCTTCCTGCACCTCGTCAAGGTATTCGGCAACCTCCTGCACTTCGGCATATTTATGGCGCACTTCCTCAATCAGGTGCCCAACGGCAAACATCCCGACTTCGCGGTTAAGTGTTCTGAGGTTTTCCCGCAGCTCTGCCTGCCACTGCTGCCGTTGTTTAAAAAACTGACGTAATTTCTCTTCCAGTTGCTTGATGGCTGCATCCAGGCGGTCGCGCTCATTGTCATCAAGCGCATCATACTCTTCCTGAGTCATCGGTTTATCGTCCTTGGCCGGCACAAATGTTATTTGCTCTTCACCACGCAGAACAATGACGTTGTGTTCCAATGCCTCTTGGGTCAATTTTTCAAACGCCTCCCGGGTATCTTCCTGCAAGGCATCCTGTAGTTTCTGGTGACGATGTTGATATTGTTCTGTGTCAAATGCACCGGGGATCGCGGAGTGCAGATCATTAATTAACTGCTGCATGTCCCGCTTGAGCTCAATACCTCGTCCGGCGGGCAGTTCAATCGCGCGCGGCTTTTGCGCATCATTGAAGTTCGCCACATAAACCCAATCAAAAGGGGTGGTCGCTTGTTGGGATTGTTGTTCGAGGTATTGTCGAATCAGACTGTGTTTGCCGACTCCCGAAGGGCCCAGCACAAACAGGTTATACCCTTCCTGTTTTATTCCGACACCAAATTGCAAAGCTTCAACCGCACGTGCCTGACCGAGGATGCCATCAAACGCCTGCAACTCTTCCGTAGTAGTGAAATTTAACTGGCTAAGATCGCAAACCGTATAGAGTTGCGCGGGAGTTAATGCCTTCGGTAACGTCATGTTATGTAATTATTCATTTGTTGTTAATCCCGTTAGGATACGCCGATATCCGGTGCGGGTCATCTCATGCGCCTGCTGCTTTGTCGCGGTGACATCGTCCAGTGACAAAACAGCCATGATCTCCTCGACTGAGGCATTCTGAAATTCGGCATCCAGATAACGCAGGTAACGGGTCCAATCATGACGACGCTGCTGGGGTATTTCCAGTCGGATGCTACCCTGCTTGATCCGTTGTTTCTGTAACATCAGCAAAAATCGTTTTGCCTGATCAACTTGGGCAGCCATGGGTAGAGAAAGATCAAAACCATATGCCACTTTTGCATGATCCTCACCTAACCAATCCTGATCCGTTACCTGTACTAACTGGGGTATATGGGCTTGCGGACGCCAGAGTAATTCTGCCCCGGGTTGGGGGCGCGCTATGTCTGGGTCGATCGGAAACTTATAGAAACCCCATTTCTGCCCTATCCAGCACTCAATCAGCAACGACTCTGTTTCGCCTTGCTCGTTTACCGCCTCTCGGTAAGCACGGTGGTCTCTTTCCCATTGCTGGAAGTCACGCCCTGGCGGGCAGCCATAATCTGCCTCCAAATCCGCCCAGATCGTATGAAACCAGTGCCAATCCGCACGGTACTCCGGGTTACGGCGCAAAAACTGCCAGGCCCATTCGTCTGTCCCCAGGCTCTCACTAAAGTGATAAAGGGTTGCATTTTGCCAATCCGCCACCGGCTGACTACCTCGTCCTGAATTCATTTTTATCTTTTTATTCAAATACTTACCATGTCGCCAATGATTTAACAATTGTTAACAAAATACACATTGTAAAATTAAGGGATAAAACCTAGTGTTAGCAATAACCATACTACAAGTCATACCATAAGGACGCTGATCATGAAATTGTCTTCTCGAGCTGACTATGCCGCCAAAGCCATGTTGGAATTAAGCATCAACCCGAATCGCCCGGTCACCCTGGCTTATCTGGCCCGCTTGCAGGATATTTCTATCTCCTACCTTGAGCAGATATTCGCCCAATTACGTAAACACGGATTAGTAAGAAGTGTACGCGGCCCGGGTGGTGGTTATGTTCTTAACAAGACCTTCTCTGACATCACCATTGGCGATATTGTCGAAGCGATTGACCATCCGAATAACAGTGCTGCGGCCGACTCGCAGGATGATGAAACTCATCAACTGTGGGGGCAACTGTCACAAATTGTCTACAGTCACCTGAATACAGTTTCACTGGAAGATATTCATCAACGCCGCAGAAACAACCAGGGCGTTCATCAAGCCGCTTAATTCCAGTACTTATACCGTGGCAAAGGTGTTCAATACACACTTGCCACGTTTTTGTTTTAAATTACCCCATTATCCCCTTCGTTAAAACCTTCTTTAAAAATAGTGCAGCGCGGATTCAAACCGTTGCACGACTTCCTGCACCGAACTGTCATCTTGCCCCAGGATAGCGAGACTGCCTTTCTCAGTCGGTAGAATTATGCCCTGGAATTGTTGATCCACAATGGTTTCGCGATGCGGCAAAGTTTCATCAGGCATGTATAAAACCGTTACCGGATGGTCCTCGGCTTCAACCACCAGGTGAACCCCTTTTGAGCGGCGAATAACACAGCTTCCGGCATAATTGATGGTACCAACAGAGTGAGACAACTTGGCACCATGCTTGTTCATCAGTGCATTCAGGTCTGTCAGGCTGGCGAGTTGTTGGCTGGACAAGTGGTCGGGCTCTGCCTTTACATGGGCGATAACCGCACCCTGCAAGCCATCCTCCAAACCGTTACGCAGCAGACCTATGCTTATTCCGACTGACAACACTACAGTAGCCGCGATGGCCAGTCCCAAACGGTGACGTCGTTGTGTTCGAATCGCGGTACTTTGATTCAACAAGATCCGCTCAGTCAATCCTTCCGGCACGTCAAGCTGTATTGCCTTCTCCAATCGTCGATCCTCCTGTCGCAGCTGTTGGCTAAATGCCGCACAGGTCTTGCAGTCATGTAGATGCCTGACTATTGCGTCATCACGATGCTGCGGGTTGGCTGTCAACAGGCGCCGAACTTCCAGGCACTTCATACATTACCCCTTACTACTTTCAACAGTGTGTTCAACTTCAAAACTGGCACGCAATTTCTGCCTTGCCCTGAATAAACGAGTCATGACCGCGCCGGACTTGATACCCAATTCAGTCGCGATTTCGTCACAACTGTAGCCACCAATAACCTGCAGCAATAATGGCTCGCGGTACTCCAACGGCAAATTCGCCATCGCCTGGCGTAGCAGGATTATTTCGCTTGGGTCATCTGATTCAGTATCGATTCGTTCCATCACATCGTCATCCAGTGATATCAAATCAAGCTGGTGGCGTTCAAAATGTCGTGCCATCTCGCGTCGCAGTATCGTGATTAACCAGCTTTTCGCCGCGGTGTAATCCTGCAGACTGTCCAGGGATTTCCAGGCACGCATAAAGGTTTCCTGTACCAGATCCTCAGCCAGTTCACGTTGTCGACACAACCAATAGGCATAGCGATGCAAATCGGCGGCATAGGCTCCGATCAATGCCTCAAACTGGCGCTGTTTGTTATCCATACCTATTTGACCCGAATTGAGTCGAATATCTTTCATCTTTGTAAAAATATAAATATCTCCACAAATCGCAAGGTAATAGAAAATTTTGTTCAATGGCTGTAAGGATCGGGCAACCAGCCCGGTCTAATCAAGTAGTGGCAGTGCAGCCGGGTTATTCACTGTCTTTATATATGCAAACCCGATTAATCATAACCAATATAAATACATATCTGGAGGTATGTCATGCAAAATTCCAAGCGTTTACTGAACCATGCCGTCGCGACTGCGATTGCCATCGGCCTTGGGGCAGCAGCGACCAGTGCCATGGCCAAACCCACATGGGAAGGCTATGAAAAATGTACCGGTGTCGTCAAAAAGGGCATGAATGATTGCGGTACCAGCAAGCATGGTTGTGCCGGCCAGGCCGCCAAGGATCGTGCATCCGATGAATGGATATATCTGCCAACCGGCACCTGCAAGAAAATAGCCGGTGGTAAACTGAAAAAAGCTTCAAAATAAGTGAGCCTGGTGCAAACGACACCACAAAGAACCGTAGCGCCGATCCACGATGTTGGGATCGGCCTGCGTTCTCCTCATTACGCGGATATAGAAAGGGATAAACCCCGCGTCCCCTGGTTTGAAGTACTGATTGACAATCATCTCAACAAAGGCGGTGCAGCCCGCCAGCACTTGCATGCCATTCGCCAGGATTATCCCATCACTTTTCATGGTGTCAGTATGTCGATCGGATCCGCTGACCCCATTAACCGGGATTATCTCACGGCGTTAAAGCAGGCGATGGACGAGTTCGAGCCGGTGCATATCTCGGATCATTTGTGCTGGTCTTCGATTAATGGTCAGTACAGCCATGACCTGTTGCCCCTGCCTTATATTAAGAAAGCTGTACAGCATGTCGTCGAGCGCATACAACAAGTACAGGACATGCTGCAGCAACAAATCCTGATCGAGAATGTATCCAGTTATTTACAGTACAACATGTCCGCTATGGATGAATGGGAATTCCTGGCCGAGATTGCCGAACGCGCGGATTGTTACATTTTGCTGGATATCAACAATATTTACGTCAGCGCCTTTAATCAGAATTTTGATCCTGTCCGCTATCTTAAGGCCGTCCCGACCGAGCGAGTACGGGAAATGCATCTGGCAGGCTATGAAGACCAGGGCACCCATTTACTCGACACCCACAGTGAGGCGGTTCATCCACCTGTTTGGGAACTGTACGAACAGGCCCTGCGATACGTTAGCGCCGTCCCCACCCTGATTGAATGGGATAACGACATCCCGGATTTCAGCGTGTTACAACAGGAAGCGCACACAGCGAGCAAAATTATGCGCAAGGTCTGCCGCGATGCTGCATGAACTGCAGGAAAAGTTTTTCAACAGTGTGTATCAGCCGGAAGACGCTACGCTGGAATTTGTCAAACCCGGTAACTTATCAGTCCATGAACAACTCGCCATATACCGCGAGAGCATTCTCGGCGGTATGAGCAAGGCACTTGCGGAAGTGTATCCTGTCTGCCACCAGT
>JAHEIJ010000146.1 GCA_024639445.1 Gammaproteobacteria bacterium | reverse complement strand
GGATAGGTGTACTGGTATATTCAACTGGAAATGCACTGCCATTTTTATGCCAGAAGACTTCATCATCAACGCGATGAATCTCACCATCATGAAAGGCGGCATAGATCGGGCATTCATGCGAAGAATAATCGGAACCATCCGAATGACCGTAATGAATCATACTATGAATATCTTTGCCAACCAGTTCATCGGCCGCCCAACCCAACATGCGCTCCGCAGCGGGATTCACAAAAGTTGTTTTACCATCGGCATTGACTCCATAAATACCCTCGCCCACTGCACGCAGGATTAACTGATTTTCGAGCTCGATGTCCTGAAAGATTCGCTCAATGCGTTTCCATTCACTGATACCACGACGTACATAATCATTGGCTTCGGCATGTTCCTGCAGGCTGCGTATTTTTTCCTTGTCACGTAATTGCATAATGATCAAGGCTTGCTCGGGTGTTTCATAGATTGAAGCGCTAACTTCAACTTTAATCGGGTGATTATCCTGATGTTTGCAGGACAATTCATTCGTCCAGCCGTTGCCTTGTACCAGCACCGAGTCTGTAAAGGTAATCAATGCCGGCAATTCATATGGAAATAGTGCCGTGACAGTGAGTCTGCAAAGCACATCAAATTCATAACCGAGCAAGGCACTTGTCGATGCATTCGCATCAATAATCCGGTTTGCCACGGGATCAATTAATAAGAAGGGTTCCTGCACATAACGTAATACTGAATCTTGTATCGGATTATCAATCGATTGCGTTTTCATCATAATCGGTTCCCGCCTGATGCCAAGCCACATAATAAACTGAGCAATCCACGTGCCAGACTACAAGATTTTGTAATCCTCATTACGATGTTTCGTAAATTACGAGAACTCGTAGTGCTGCCAGGCAACCTGTTTTTACTTTTAATTTTTCCAATTCAATAAGTTAGGGTCAATTTGAGCGTGTTGGTACGGGCTTTGCTCTTAACAGGGTTATGAAGGCGACATTGGTATTGAAATACGAATGCAATCCATAGATGAGGAACTCACTGCACCGCGTGCGCCAACCCGGTGGCATCGCGCACAACATGAGTGCAACCAGTTCACCAGAAGGTGTTTTTATGGGAATTAACCAGAGAGGTAAGCGTTTATGAGCAATAAGAGTCTAGATGACCCGTTTAGTCCGGATAGCGATCTGCGCCATGGGATGGGCTGTAGTTGTAATCAGTGTACGTCGAAAGCCCAGGCCCAGGTCTCCACCGAGGCATCCGCGAGCCAGGCGAACATTGAAAGCCCAGCCGAGCCAGTGACCACCGAAGACATTATCGATCGTGCGGTCGAGAGTGCCCTGGTACGGGGGCTCTTCGGACATGACGACCTCTCACGCCGGCACTTCATGAAACTGGTCGGTGGCGGCCTGGCGGCTTCGATCCTTGGTAGTGTACTGCCCCTGGATGCGGTCAAAGCGGCGGTAAAGGAAAAGCTCGGTCCGCCGGAGAAGAAAAAGCTCAAAGTCGGCTTCGTACCCATTACCTGTGCCACCCCCATCATCATGGCGCACCCGATGGGCTTCTACCAGAAATATGGTCTGGATGTCGATGTCATCAAAACGGCAGGCTGGGCGGTATCACGTGATAAGTCCATCAACAAGGAATATGACGCGGCACACATGCTGACACCCATGCCCTTGGCGATGAGCATGGGCGCCGGCTCCACCGCCATGCCGTTTATCATGCCGGCAGTGGAAAATATCAACGGCCAGGCCATTACCCTGCATAACAAGCACAAAGACAAGCGCGATCCGAAACAGTGGAAGGGTTTCAAATTTGGCGTGCCGTTTGAATATTCAATGCACAACTTCCTGTTGCGTTACTACGTGGCGGAACACGGCATTGACCCCGATCAGGATATTCAGATCCGCGTGGTACCTCCACCGGAAATGGTAGCCAACTTGCGTGCCGGTAACCTCGACGGTTATCTGTCACCCGATCCCTTCAATCAGCGCGCGGTATGGGAGAAGATTGGTTTCATCCACATGCTGACCAAAGACATCTGGGACGGTCATCCCTGTTGTGCGTTTGCCACCAGCGCCGAATTTGCCAGAACAATGCCCAATGCCTACGGCGCGTTGTTCAAATCAATTGTTGATGCGACCCACTTCTCTTCCAATCAGGACAACCGCAAGGACATTGCCAAGGCGATCGCGCCCAAGAACTATCTCAATCAGCCGGTGCCCGTACTCGAACAAGTCCTCACCGGGCGGTATGCCGATGGTTTAGGCAACGTTCAGAATGTACCGGATCGCATCGACTTTGATCCTTTCCCCTGGCATTCCATGGCCGTCTGGATCCTCACCCAGATGAAACGCTGGGGTTACATTAAAGGCGATGTGGATTACAAGGGCATTGCCGAGGAAGTCTACCTGGCGGCGGATTGCGGCAAGCTCATGCAGGAGCTGGGTTATGAACCACCCAAGTCTACTTACGCCAAATACACCATCATGGGCAAGGAGTTTGATTACACCCAGCCCGATGCCTATGCCAAGAGCTTTGCCATTACGAGGGCGTAAGGATGCAAAACATTCATCTGCGGTCTGCCTTGCTGTCATTGGTGATCCTCACCATGTTCCTGGGGATTTGGGAGTTGGCCAACCAACCGCCCAAGGCCAAACAGGCAATGACCGAGTATGAAATATTGATGGGGGGCAGCGAGCCACAGGCTCGCGTGCCCAACCCCTCGGAAATTGGCAAGTTAGCAATTGAAGAACTGAGTCATCCCTTTTATGACAAGGGGCCAAATGATAAAGGCATCGGTCTGCAATTATTATATTCCCTGAAGCGCGTCCTATCCGGTTATCTGCTGGCCGCACTGGTCGCGATTCCCGTCGGATTTCTGATCGGCATGTCGCCACTCATGCACAAGGCACTGGACCCGTTTATCCAAGTCTTGAAACCCATCTCACCGCTGGCCTGGATGCCGCTGGCCTTGTTCATCCTTAAAGACTCCGAAATCTCCTCGGTGTTTGTGATCTTTATCTGTTCCATCTGGCCCATGCTCATCAATACTGCATTTGGGGTAAGTTCGGTGAAAAAGGACTACATCAATGTGGCGCGTACGCATGAACTGGGTAGCTTGCGCACCGCGTTTCTGGTGATCCTGCTGGCCGCCGCGCCGACGATTCTCACCGGCATGCGTATTTCCATTGGTATTGCCTGGTTGGTGATAGTGGCCGCCGAGATGTTGGTGGGGGGTACCGGGGTCGGTTATTACGTCTGGAACGAATGGAATAATCTTGATCTGACCGCTGTGGTCTTTTCCATCCTGATGATCGGTGTAGTCGGCATGGTACTCGACCTGTTGCTCGCACGCGCCACCAAACTCGTGCAGTACGTGGAGTAACCTTATGAGCCAATATTTTCTTAATGCGCAGGGACTGACCAAATCCTTTCCCGCCTCAGGCGGCGGTGAACCATTGACCGTGTTTGACAACATTAACTTCGGGGTCAATGAAAGTGAGTTTGTTTGCATTATCGGACATTCCGGCTGTGGTAAATCCACCATCCTCAATATCCTGGCCGGGTTGGATCAGGCCACGGGCGGGACGGTGCTGATGGATAACAGGGAAGTATCCGGGCCCAGCCTGGATCGGGGCGTGGTGTTTCAAAACTACAGTCTGTTGCCCTGGATCTCGACCCTGAAAAACATCACCTTCGCGGTAAAATCACGTCATCCCACCTGGACCAAACAGCAAGTCCTCGATCACAGTATGAAGTATATCGAGATGGTTGGCCTTAAAGGTGCCGAACAACGCAAACCCTCACAACTGTCAGGCGGGATGCGGCAACGTGTCAGTATTGCACGGGCCTTTGCGATTGAACCCAAACTACTGTTGTTGGATGAACCGTTTGGCGCGCTGGATGCCCTCACCCGCGGCATGATCCAGGAGGAATTGATAAAAATCTGGAGTCAATCAACCCAAACTGTGTTCATGATTACCCATGATGTCGATGAAGCCATTTTACTATCCGATCGCATCCTGTTGATGACCAACGGTCCCTATGCCCAAATCGCCGAGTCAGTGGTGATTGATATCCCCCGCCCGCGTAATCGGACGGACATCATCCATCATCCGCATTACTACACCATTCGTAATCATATCGTCGAGTTCCTGGTCAAACGCTCGAAAGAACTCGCCAATCCGGAAACGCGCACAGTGGATGCACCCATTGTGACAGGATTGCGTTATCCCCCCGAAGTCAATCCTGCCACAGGTTCCGTGCAGGAAAATACGTATCCACTTACAGGCAAAGAAGATGCTGCCTAGGAAAAATTGTCATCAACATGCAACAACTTGATATGTACAGGAGATAAATATGAGTGCCACCGTTGAAAGTATCAATGCCATCCCCAATAGCATGACCAGCTCACCCATGAGCAAGGAAGAAATGACCGAAGCCATTATCGCCGCCAAGATTGCCAAGGGCATGACCTGGCAGGCCATTGCGGATGCGGTTGAGGCCGGGGTTATCTGGGTCACTTCGGCCTGTTTTGGCAAAAACAGCATGCCCAAACCCCTGGCAGACAAATTATGTACCACCCTGGACTTACCGGAAGAAGTGAACATTGCCTTGCAGGCGTTTCCGCACAAAGCCTGGGATAAAAATATTCCACAGGATCCGGTAGTCTATCGTTTCTATGAAATCGTCGGTGTCTATGGCGATACCATCAAAGAAGTGATCCACGAAAAATTCGGTGATGGGATCATGAGCGCGATTGATTTTTCGATGCAAATCGACAAGGAAGAAAATCCAGCCGGCGATCGTGTCGTGATTACCATGAACGGCAAATTCCTGCCCTACAAAACCTGGTAAGCATAAACAGCCGGCATATTTATAAAATATCGGTGACGATCTGCAAATTGTCACCGATATTGTTTAGGACTTGTTGTGTCATACTGGCAGAACCACTCGTTATTCTGGTCTTTCGTCATTCCGGCCTGACCGCCATGGACGAAGCACAGGCGACCTACCGGGCAAGGATTGTTCCATACAATCCTTTTGCATTCCCACCGGTCGCTCCCGGCGTCCTGCCTCCCGCGACACTTGTGCCTCCATGTACATCGTCCATGGTGGTCAGATGTAGGGAGTTACGAGTCCAGGGAAGGACGAGGTAGAGCCAAGCAGGATGCCCGAGCCGAGAGCCGCGTCGGGAACACGACTCCAGGCGACCCACAGGGATGTGGGGAGTTAGAGCCGCGTCGGGAACACGACTCCAGGCGACCCACAGGGATGTGGGGAGTTAGAGCCGCGTCGGGAACAGCGGCCGAGATGGAGGATTTAGGGTGAAGCAGGAAGCCAGAACCGAGGAGCAATTGTCGAGAGCTACGCAGGATGCCAAAGCCGAGGCCGGTATCAAGTCCTTACCTTGTCATTCTGCGACCTAAACCTTATGTCATTCTGAAGAAACGAAGTGACTGAAGAATCTAAGTACCGTAAGAATTAAAAACGTCGTCATTCTGGCGTGACCGCCAGGGACGACGTACACGGACGTATGACCAACGGAAATCCCTGTGGGACAAATGTTGCGCACGGGGATAGAACCCCGCTTGTGACCGACCAGTAAAAACGTGGTTCTGTCCTGTATGTTCCTATCGGCAGCCTGATACGCAAAGTCCTTGTGGATTGAACTGCATGGTTCTACCGCTCAACGGTAAATACACCGGCACTTTCGTGGCTTGCATAAAGATATCGGTGCGTGTGCCGGGTATCACCTTACCATTCTTTGTTGCCGCTTCGTTAGCATGCGAAGCAATCACCGCATTGGGTTTAATCAGCTTATTTATCACAAAAGCCGCTTCTTTCGGGCCGGTGGTAAAGGTATCACCAATATTTATTACCGCTAGCCTGGCCCGGTAATGCTGGCGTACAACGCTATCCTGTTCGGCAGTGATACCAGTATCCCCAGAAAGGTAAACAACAAGGCCATTGGAAAAAGTCAGCACATAGCCCGTCGGCGGGCCCGCATAAGCGGTGAGTCCCGCCGCGTGAAGCATGTCACCCAACTCGCCACCGATCATCGCTCCGGCAATG
>JAHEIJ010000145.1 GCA_024639445.1 Gammaproteobacteria bacterium | reverse complement strand
TAGAGGCAACATGCGCTCTGTCAAAGCACGGTTGATCCAGTATTCGTACAACCAGAATGCGGTATAGGCCGCAACGACATAACCTATTATCACAAGTCCCGGGGTCGAATCGAGCAGTGTTGTTACATAGTGAATGCCGGCCAGGCGAGCGATAGCCATTATAATAATCAGTAGCGACACGACCAGTTGGCCGCCAATCAGGAACCAGCGTTTCACCACTTTGATCATGAGACTGAGGCGATCATGGATACCGGTAAACAACAGCAGTAGCCAGGCAATAATTAACAGGACAATAGCGACAACCCACACATACTGAGGTTTGGCGAGAATCACGCCGAAAGAAGGTAATAACAACAGGTGCAAAGGATGGTAAAGCGGCGCGTTGAATAAACCATGAAGAACTTTCTTACTGTTTGCCTTAGGATCTCTTGGTTCGACGAATAATTCAGTTTTTGGCAACAGGCTGCTGAACAAATCCTGGTATTTGACCTGATAATCCGAAAGGACCCAGGTGGCAATCCGGTTTGATAGCGCAGCCAGGAGTAGCAACAACAGGATAATAGGAGTAAAGATGTGTCGGTATGGCACGCCATCCGCTTCAACCGTATCAGGCCCAGGCAGAATGATAAAAAAGATAACCGCCAGCAGGACAATGATCCCAATCTGCAACGAGAGCAGTCCCTGCGTGCGTTGCCTTTTTGCCAACCAGTATCGTACTGTGAGGAAAAACAGTGCTGCCGCTGCAACAAAACCAACAACCGCCAGACCACCGCGAAGTTTCAGGGTCGGACCCACCACGGTAAAGCCGATTGCCGTAAAGGTGAACAGGAAAGGTAACAGGGAGTGCCCTTCCATAAACAAGCGTTGCCAGGGGCCCCGGAAACTGCGGTTTATTATTTGATCGAGATTACGCACACCGCTGTTTATGACTTCTGGAATGCATGCAAAAATGCATTGCATAACACTCCCACAGCATTTAGTGCGCAATAATTTAAGCCATTGACGCTTTATCCATAAGGGACGCTGACAGGTTTGTGATTGAGGTTCCGGGGTGTTCATCGCAACAAACTCCTTTTTTATTTTTATTCAGGCAATGTCCTGCTTGCCTGGTTGATTCTAATACATTGTGAGTGTGGATACCTTGTTATTAGACGCCTGACCAGCTGGGCATTGCTTGGTGCTCACTTCATCTTACTTAATTTCGCGATTCAGATAATCTTATGTTAAATAAATAATTATGTCCAAGTGTTGATTTTGGTCGTATCCAAGGTTGGTAAATCCGACCTGTTTAGTCAGAATCTCAATGTTTTTCTACCCTTAGCCTCCGCTGTAACTAGCCGTTTAACAGAGTAAAAGCATGGTATGAGTGATCAAACGCACACTTTCGAATCTGCCGTGTGACTAACTGCACAGATTTTAGCCATCGCACAATATTTATCAGGATTTCTGGCTAATAATGAAAATGTAGTACTAACTCAAATTTCTTATAACGTAACATTAGGTTCGGTGACATATGAAAAGTAAAACAAAATTTCTGTGGTTGCTGATGCCGTTTCTATTCTCATCCGGGGTCTTCGCAGTAGAAGATGGATTTCCTGGCCGCGGTGAGTATCCGGATGTTTTGGTCTATGAAAAATCGCAATTATTCAATGATTTTAGCGATGTTGTTATGGTGGATACCCGGTCGAAGTATGAATATGAAACATTGCGCATCAAAGGCGCCGTCAACATCCCCGTATCCAGTAAAGATTTCGGTGACAAGCTTAAACAACTGCGTGCTTCAACTGCGAAACCCATAGTTTTTTATTGTAATGGCCGAACTTGCCTTAAATCTTATATCGCTGGCCGTGAAGCCAATAATCTGAATGTTGAAGATACCTACGCTTATGATGCCGGCGTGTTTGAATGGGCCAAAACTTATCCCAACCATGCCGCTTTACTCGGAAAAAGTCCTATCGACCCACGTGATATTATTTCTGCGAAGAAGTTCACGTCTCATTTGCTGGAGCCCGATAAATTCAGCGAAAAAGCCTATCAAATGCGATCAACCAGCCTGGTTATTGATGTCAGGGATCGGTACCAACGTGCGGGAACCGGTTTATTCCCGGCGAAAGAACGTTGGGTGAGCCTGGATGACCAGAAAAAATTGCAAAAATATATCAAACAGGCCAAGGCGCAGAACAAAACTCTTTTCATCTACGATGAGGTAGGAAAACAAGTACGTTGGTTCCAGTATGCTTTAGAAAAGGCCAATGTAAAAAACTACTATTTTATGAAAAAAGGCGCCCGTCGTTACTATGATGACCTCATGGTTACGCAGTTGGTTTTGAACGATCGCAAGCAGTAACCTAGCCCCCCTTCATTCTTGTAACGGCCCAGTGAGTTAGACGCTCTCTGGGCTGATTTCTTTATAGCCCCCAATTTCACTGTCAGCATTTTAAAGCATATTCCCAGTACAAAGCATTAGCTTCATTTATTCGTAGTCGGATTGATTTGGAATGTGAGGTGGCGCTATGCTGTTGTGTAGCGGATATTTCTGCTATGACATACTAAATAAAATAAACAACTTACACCATGCTGACTGATCCCGTCATTTTCTACATCTTTCTGATTTTTACCGGGGCAGCCGTTCTCGCCACCCTGGCCTTATATGCCCGCCAGTCACTCCTGGTGGTCTATATACTTCTTGGCGTGGTGCTTGGACCTTCCGTGCTGGGACTGGTGTCGGATCCTGAAATCATCCGCGAAATTTCCCATATCGGTATCATGTTTCTGTTGTTTTTACTGGGGGTCAATCTGGCGCCGCAAAAACTTCTGTTGATGTTACGTGAAACCACCCTGGTAACGGGTATCAGTTCCCTGCTCTTTTTATTGATCGGAGCAGGTTGCGCTCTACTCTTTGGTTTTCCTGTTTTAGAATCCGTCATCATTGGTGCTGCGATGATGTTTTCCAGTACCATTATCGGCCTTAAATTACTCCCAACCACCGTCCTACATCATCACCATACAGGTGAGATCATTATCAGTATTCTGTTGATGCAGGACATTATCGCGATCCTTATTCTGATGTTGCTTCCTGCCGAATGGCGTATGGCCTGGCCGGTGCTGGAGATTATACAATTAGTTCTTTCCCTCTTCGGATTAATTGCGTTTGCGTTCATTTTTGAGCGTTTTATTCTCATTAAACTCATTCAGCGATTTGATCGTATTCAGGAATATATTTTCCTGATGGCCATTGGTTGGTGTCTGGGCATGGCGGAGCTCGCTTCGTTTATAGGCTTGTCGGCGGAGATTGGTGCCTTTATTGCCGGTATTGTGCTGGCAACCAACCCCATTTCCCTGTTTATCGGTGAAAGCCTGAAGCCGTTGCGGGATTTTTTCCTGATTATTTTCTTTTTTGCTTTGGGTGCGAGCTTCGACCTGGTAATGATCGAAGAGGTATGGTTACCTGCTATGATCATTGCTGTTTTGGCGTTGGTATTGAAACCGTATATTTTTAAATGGTTACTGAGTTATTCCGGCGAGCCCGGTTCGGTATCGATGGAAGTGGGTGTGCGCCTGGGACAGATCAGTGAATTTTCCCTGCTTATTGCCGTGCTTGCGCTGGAGCTTGGTGTTATCAGTCAAAAAGCCTCTTATCTGATCCAGCTGAGTACCCTGCTGACCTTTCTGGTTTCATCCTATCTTATTGTCATGCGCTATCCTTCTCCTATCGCCATTTCCGACAGGTTACGTCGCGACTGAGCTACCTTAATCTATAAGGTCCTGCGTTCTTACCCACTCGACTTGGTTTTATCAACCAGAGTTTGGAAAATATCCATCGGGATCGGAAACACGATGGTATTACTGCGTTCATTGGCGATTTCAGTCAGAGTTTGTAAGTAACGTAACTGTAAGGCCTGGGATTGTTGTGACAGTTTTTTCGCTGCTTGTAATAATTGTTCTGAAGCCTGCATTTCCCCTTCGGCATGGATGATTTTGGCACGCCGCACACGTTCCGCCTCGGCTTGTTTGGCGATAGCGCGAACCATGCTTTCATCAAGATCGACATGTTTGATTTCGACATTACTGACTTTGATACCCCAGGCGTCGGTCTGGCGATCGAGGATGTTCTGGACATCGGCATTGAGTCGTTCCCGTTCTGCCAACATTTCATCCAGTTCGTGTTGCCCAAGTACGGAGCGTAAAGTAGTTTGTGCCAATTCGCTGGTTGCCATGTAAAAATTCTCAACCTGAATAATCGATTTTTCCGGATCAACCACGCGAAAATAAACCACGGCGTTGACTTTTACCGAGACATTGTCATGTGAAATTACATCCTGGGTTGGGACATCCATAACAATGGTACGCAGATCAACCCTGACCATTTGCTGGACGATAGGGATAATGATGATGAAGCCGGGCCCCTTGACTTTCCAGAATCGTCCCAACGTAAAAACCACACCACGTTGATACTCGCGTAAAATTCTGATTGCACTGGCAAAAAATGCAATGACGACCAGGACAATGATATAGGAAGCGTATGCTGTCATGATGATTTCTCCAGATTGGGTGTGTCCGCAGGTTCAACCTGCAGTATTAATCCATTAATTGCCTTGACCTTGACCTTTTGTCCCTTGTGTAACGGCATGTCACTGATGGCGTTCCAGCGTTCACTGTGGATCGAAACTGCACCCTTGCCCTCAAAGTCCTCAAGCACAATTGCGTTTCCTCCCAGCAGTTCTTCCATGCCACTGACAACGGGGCGATGCCGTGCTTTAAGCGCCATACCGATCACAAAAATGAATACCAGCACACTGATGGCGGCGAAAGTCACGATTACCGAAATATCAATACCGAACCCGGGCACGTCAGTATCCATCAGGATTATGGAGCCAATCACGAAGGCAATAGTCCCGCCGATACCGAGAACGCCAAAACTGGGCTGAAATGCCTCGCCAACCATTAGCGCGACGCCAAGTAGAATAAGTGCCATGCCGGCATAGTTAATGGGCAATAATTGGAATGAATACAGTGCAAGTAGAATGCAGATTGCTCCCACTGTGCCTGGCACAATCGAGCCGGGATTGGAGAATTCAAATATCAGGCCATAGATCCCGATGAGCATTAATATGTAAGCAATATTGGGGTTTGTAATGACGCTTAAAAAACGGCTACGCCAATCCGGTTCGATCTCCACGATGACCAGCCCGTCAGTCTGCAGGGTTTGTTTTTGACCTAATACGGTAACTTCATAGCCATCAAGCTGTTTGAGTAAATCCGGCACACTGGCGGCAATGATGTCGATGACATTCAGTTTCAGGGCTTCACTGGCCTGCAGGCTGGCGGCTTCGCGAACCGCTTTCTCCGCCCACTCCTGATTGCGGCCGTGAAGCTCGGCTAAACCACGAATATAGGCCACGGCATCATTGATCACTTTATTCCTTTTGGCATCGTTACTACTTGTACTTGCCGGTTTTGACTTTTCTTTTTCCTGATCTTCTTGTTTGGGCCCGGGCATTCCACCAAGCTGCACCGGGGTGGCGGCTCCCAAATTGGTGCCGGGCGCCATGGCGGCTACATGGCTGGCGTATAGGATATAAGTCCCGGCACTGGCGGCCCTGGCCCCGGTGGGCGCGACATAAGTGGCGACCGGGACAGAAGAATTAGTAATGTTCTTGATGATCCCACGCATTGCTGTATCCAGCCCGCCCGGGGTATCCATCCGGATTAGCACCAGTTCGGCTTGCGCCTCTGTGGCAGATTCCAGGGCGCGCTCAATGTAATCATCGGTTGCCGGTCCAATCACATCTTCAATTGTGAGCTGTATGATTGGACCACGCTTCTGGTCGTTGGGCGCAGCGCTGCTCAGCGACATGAAGAGAATCAACAGCAAGAGACCAATTGATATGTGTATTGATTTCGACATGTACGCTGCTCAGGTCAGTCGAAGCGGTTAGAGTGAATTACTCCAAGTGTAGCATCTGGCATGTGGTTTCGTTTAACCGGTAACAAAAAGCCTATTCCTCATTTTTTACTTCGCAACAAGGCATCCACTTCATTTTCAGCCTCAAACCAATCCTTCGCTTCATCGCCCGGAGCAAATCCGCGTGCTTCAGCTTTATGGTAGGCCGTGATAGCGACCATAC
>JAHEIJ010000144.1 GCA_024639445.1 Gammaproteobacteria bacterium | reverse complement strand
CATGAATTCCACCTCGACTTCATAACTTTGTCACAATACCTGAAGCGCCACCTACATCGCAATTTGGCAAGACATTCGGTATGCTTGCGCCATCATGACAACACACACCAAACCTTCTATATCACGCCGGTTTCGCGGATTTCTACCTGTTGTGGTAGACGTGGAAACGGCTGGCTTCAATCCTGATATTAATGCCTTGCTCGAAATCGCGGCGGTTCCGATTCAGACAGGAGTCACTGGCGACCTGGAACGTGGCGAAACCATCGCCTGCCATGTTGAACCCTTCCCCGATTCGGTCCTCGATCCCAAATCACTGGAATTCACCGGGATTGACCCTTACCACCCGTTTCGCATGGCAAAACAGGAGAGGGAGGCATTAGAGTATATATTCTCACCTATTGATTTGTTATTGAAGGAAATGCGTTGTTCCCGCGCAATTCTGGTCGGCCACAACTCTTTCTTTGATCTTGGATTTATCAAGGCTGCGGTAAAACGTGCTGGCATTAAAAAAATGCCATTCCACCAGTTCAGCAGCTTTGATACTGCCACCCTGGCGGGGTTGGCCTACGGTCAAACCGTACTGGCCCGAGCCGTCCAGGCTGCCGGTATTAAATGGAATGAAAAGCAGGCCCATACTGCAATCTACGATGCGGAACGAACGGCGGATTTATTCTGTCGTATCGTCAATACCTGGGACGAAAATATCACTGCTCAGGCAATGACAGGAACAGAATAAAAAACCCGGCGCCTGGCCGGGTTTTTTACATAGGCGTACAGTTAATTTAATCAGCTGGCGGCTTTTACACCCTCAACTGCTTCCGTAACCATCTTCTGCAGCTCACCCTTCTGGTACATTTCCAGGGTAATGTCACACCCGCCAATCAGTTCGCCATTAATGTATATCTGTGGGAAAGTCGGCCAGTCTGCATAGCGTGGCAGGTTCTCAAACACTTCCGGATCCATCAGCACATTCACATGCGCGAATTCCTTGCCGCAGGCCATCAAGGCCTGGGCTGCTCGACTGGAGAAGCCACACTGCGGCATCTGGGGCGTGCCCTTCATGAATATGACCACAGGATTATTCTTTACCGCCTCATCGATACGTTCCATTACATCCATTCGCTTTCACCTCAAAATCAGTCATGGCCCGTCCCGGCTGACGGGCGTATTAGAGAATACTAATAAATTATGCTTCCGAGTACCAGAGTAAATTACTCTGTTTTTCTTAACTCACTGCTAATTTAACATGGCGCCTGACCACTCAGCTTTCAAGGCCATCGAGATGGGTTTGGAACCACAATTCCAGCAACGCCATATGCCAAAGCTTGCTGCCCTGCAGCCGGGTGAAATACTGATCCGGCGCGGCGAGCAATTTGTCCACATAAGCGCGATCAAACACGCCGCGCTGGCGGCAGGCCTGTGAATTGACAATGTCCCGCATAAAATCCAGGAATTCGCCGCGGACAAATTTCAGTGCCGGCATGGGGAAATACCCCTTGGGGCGGTCAATCACCGCGTCCGGCAATATGCCGCGGGCGATCTGTTTCAGCACATGCTTGCCCCCGGAGCCAAGTTTCAGTTCCGGGGGCATTTGTGCCGCCAACTCGACCAAATGTTGATCCAGGAACGGCACCCGCGCCTCCAGGCCCCAGGCCATGGTCATGTTGTCCACGCGTTTGACCGGATCGTCGACGATCAGGGTGGTGACATCCATGCGCAGCACCTGATCGATAAAAGAAGCCGCAGCTGGTTCAGCCAGTAACTCGGCAACCTGTTGGGAGGTATAGTCGTCACCCCGATAAGCAGCGGTGACCGACTCCAGATACTCACTATGAGGTCGATCAAAATAATAGCGCGCAAACCTCTCCACCGGCGTGCCGTTAATATCTTTCTGCATGCGCGGGAACCAGAAATAACCGGCAAATACCTCATCCGCCCCCTGGCCACTCTGCACCACCTTGACCTCCTGTGACACCCGTTCAGCCAACAAATAGAAGGCCACGGCATCCTGCCCCACCATGGGCTCAGCCATATGTCGCACCGCTTCCGGCAAATGGGGTAACACCTCCGCATTGGGGATGTGGTACTTGTGATGGCGGGTCTGGTAGCGGGCCACCACTTGATCCGAATATTCAAATTCACTGCCCTTCTCTTCCGGCTGGTCCTCAAAGCCGATAGAAAAAGTCAGGAGATCCTTTACCCCTGCCTCGGCCAGCAGTGCTACCAGTAAACTGGAATCCAATCCACCGGAAAGCAAAACGCCAACGGGCACATCCGCCACCTCCAGCCGCTTGCGGACTGCTTCACGCAAGGCGGTGTGAATTGCATCCGTCCACTCCTGCTCGCTGCGTGGCTCAACCGGTCGTTCAGCGCTCAAATGCCAGTAGCGCCGTTGAAGCACAGTGCCATCGAGCTTGATCGTCAGGCTGGTGCCGGGAACCAGCTTTCGCACACCACTCAGAATGGTCCGTGGAGCCGGCACCACGGCGTGCAAGGTTAACTGGTGATGCAGGGCTACCGCATCGATGTGAGTGTCCACTTCGCCGCCAGCCAGCAGCGCCTGGGTATTGGAAGCGAAGCGAAAAAAATGATCCCGCTGTGAGAAATACAACGGCTTGATACCCATACGATCACGGGCGAGGAACAGGCTTTGTGTCCGAGTATCCCACATAGCAAAGGCAAACATGCCGTGCAGGTACTCAGGGCAATGCTCGCCCCACTTGTGGTAAGCCTTGATGATGACCTCGGAATCACTCTCGCTGAAAAAGTGGTACCCCTCTTTGATGAGATCGGCACGTAATTCACGGTAGTTGTAGATGGAGCCATTGAAAACCAGCACCAACCCGAGTTCCTGATCCACCATCGGCTGGTTGGCCCGTTCGGAGAGGTCAATGATGGCCAGGCGTCGGTGACCCAGTGCCAGAGGGCCTTCCTGCCACTGGTCTTCAAAATCCGGCCCGCGTCGTACCAGCTTCGGTAACATTCGTTCAATAACGTCATGCCTTCCCGCCTGGCCGTCAAGCCGCAATTCACCACAGATACCACACATAAACCTAGTTCCGAGGGACGAGGGACGAGGGACGAGGACAATCTGCCTTCACATCCCACAAACCCGTTACCTTGTTAGTTTGTTTAATAAAAACTGTATATTAAACAGTTTCCAGCTGCACGGCACGAATGACGAGGACGCCACGACCTAATACCTCACTACTCGTCACTTGTCATTTGTCATTTGTCATTTGTCACTTGTCCCTCGTCACTCGCCCCTTGTTACTTGTTTTTTAAACCCCAACCGCCCCCGCCAGGGGTTTCTATCTGTAAAGTATCCCCACCCTGTACATTTAACGTGGTCTTACCCGCAAGTGGCATCCCATTGAGAAGATTGCGCCCGGGTAATCCTGCCTCGCCACCCTGTAAGCCCCAGGGTGAATGACGGCGACGTTCTGTCAGTAAGGTTACCGTTGCGGGTTGTAAAAAGGTGAAACTACGAATCAGGCCATCACCGCCCGAATGCTGGCCCTGGCCACCCGAATGGACACGCACGGCATAGCTTGCCACGCGCAGTGGATAATTACTTTCCAGAACTTCTATCGGTGTATTGAGGGTGTTGGTCATATGGGTTTGGACCGCCGACAGGCCGTCCGCGATCGGTCCTGCTCCCATCCCACCACCGATAGTCTCGTAATAGTCCCAGCCTTCCTTGCCCGCGGCATATCCCATGGCAAGATTATTCATGCTGCCGTGACTGGCTGCCGGGATTCGATCCGGCAAGGCCCTGGCCAGTGCACCCATAATGACATCCACCACTCGTGTACTGGTCTCCACGTTTCCGGCGGCTACCGCTGCCGGGTATTGTGCATTCAGCAAACATCCGACTGGCGCAGTGATGCTAATCGGACGAAAACTGCCGGCACAAGCTGGTGTGTGGGCAGGCATCAGGCACCGAAAAACGTAAAATACGCCGGCGGCAGCGACGGAGAGGGGGCAATTTACATTACCTCTCACCTGCGGGGAGGTGCCGGTGAAGTCGACTCTCACTCGGTGTTGCTCAACCCGCAGCGTTACCTTTATGGTTAAATCAACTCCACCCAGGCCATCATCATCCAGCACATCGCTGAAGCTGTATTCACCATCGGGAATCGCGCCAAGTGTCGATTTCGCCAGCCGTTCCGCATAATTATTAAGATCGGTAAGCGCTCCACGAAAGGCAGTTGCCCCCATGGCATTTATCAGTTCACCAATACGCTGCAGGCCATTGCGGTTGGCGCTGATCTGGGCGGCGAAATCGCCTCGTCCCGCATCACCACTTCGGATGGCAGCGGTAATCCGCTTCATGACTGCATCATTGAGCTTGCCCGCTTCAATCAAGTGGGTCGGCGAAATGATCAGCCCTTCTTCCTCAAGACTGCTTGAAAGCGGCATGGATCCTGGCGTTTCGCCGCCAATGTCTGCATGATGGGCGCGGTTCGCGACAAATCCACACAATTTCTTCTCATGAAAGACGGGGGCGATCAAGGTGACATCCGGAAGATGCGTGCCCCCAAGATAAGGATCGTTGACGATCACCATATCGCCATCCCGCCAGTCAAGACCGGCTACGATATCGCGCATGGCATATGCCATACTGCCCAGATGGACCGGAATATGGGCTGCCTGGGCACTCAGTTCACCCTGGGCATCAAATACGGCGCAGGAGAAATCCAGGCGATCCCGAATATTGGGTGAAAATGCAGCCCGTTGCAGTACCGCCCCCATTTCGTCACAGACTGCATCGAGACGACTGGCAAAAATGTTCAGTTCAATGGCATCCACAACCGTCCCTCACAATCTTGCAGAATAATAACATGGGCATACCCGTATCTTCATTTCAGGGTGCCAAAATCCTGACAAGCATAGTAAACTATTGTGGTATTCAAAATTTGCTAAGATTCTGTCCATAGCCAGGCAGTGACATGGCAGAATTAAAATACCAACAACCAAAAATTTATTTTTTATCTGACTCTAAAACATATTTTTATAACTAGCATCTTCAAGGAGAACTTCCATGAATCCGTTGAGATCCATTTCCGGTACCATCATTTCCGGTATCGTACTTTCAGTCATTATCATTTTTGTATTGGGCCGTGCTGGCGCGGTCAACGCGTGGGAATTCTGGGTCTGGGTCCATGTCCTCGTCGGTATTACATGGATAGGACTATTGTACTACTTCAACTTTGTACAAGTGCCCGGCATGGCCCAGGCCAAGGCAGATGGTACAGCGCCTGGAATCAGCAAACATATCGCCCCACGCGCCCTGTTATGGTTCCGTTGGGCGGCTTTAGCAACCTGGGTCACCGGTGCGCTGGCGCTGGAAGCCATGCATATGGCCGAGGGTTCAGGTTTTGTTGCGGCCTTCACTTTCCAGGCCGGTTATCAGGTCATTGGTATGGGCGCATGGCTGGGTACCATCATGCTGTTCAATGTCTGGGTCCTGATATGGCCTAACCAGAAAAAAGTACTGGGCCTGGTAGAAGCCACTGATGAGCAAAAAGCCAAGGCTGGAAATATTGCTCTGTTGGCATCACGCACCAATACGCTGCTTTCCATTCCGATGATTCTCGGTATGACAGCCCATGCACACGGTCTGCCATTTTAATCCTCGAGATTTACCAGCAGTACACACAAAACCCGGCCAAATGGCCGGGTTTCTATTTGCCCAATGTCTATATAGAAGCTAGAATTGCCGGTTTTCCGTGGCAGTCTTCAGATACAGGGACTGCCTTTTGTTTTTTCAGGACAAGCAAACGGCATGACTGATCACTTGATGCAGAACTATGCACCCTTACCTGTCGCATTCGTGAAAGGAGAAGGCGCGTGGCTGTGGGACAGCGAAGGCAAAAAATACCTGGATGCACTCAGTGGGGTCGCGGTTTGCGGGCTAGGCCATGCGCACCCGGCCGTCGCCAAGGCGATCAGCGATCAAGCCCACACGCTGATTCATACCTCCAACTGGTATCACATTGCCAAGCAGGAGGCTCTGGCTGAACGCCTTACCCGCCTGGCTGGTATGGAGCGGGCATTCTTCTGTAACTCCGGCGCCGAAGCCAATGAAGCAGCAATTAAACTGGCGCGCCTGCATGGCCATGACAAGGGCATTCAAAATCCCGCGATCGTCGTG
>JAHEIJ010000143.1 GCA_024639445.1 Gammaproteobacteria bacterium | reverse complement strand
AGCAAGGTGGTTTCCAAAACTGAGCTGACCGAACATCTCTATGATCAGGACTTCGATCGTGACAGTAATGTCATTGAAGTTTTCGTCGGTCGCTTGCGCAAGAAACTCGATCCCGACAACTCCCTCAAACCTATCGAAACCCTGCGAGGTCGCGGCTACCGCTGGACACTGGAGCCCCCGGCGTGACCCTGTCGTTGCAGGCACGCCTGCTGCTGGCCGCCCTGTTGGTATTAATGGTGTTTACCGGTCTGACCGGTCTGGCGCTGGACAAAGCATTTCGACAAAGCGCGGAAACCGCCCTGCAGGATCGCCTGCAAGGTTATCTGTATGCGTTGCTGGCAGCGGTGGATGTGGATGACAGCGGCACGCCTCGCTTCAGTCGTAACCTGCCGGATGCCCGTTTTGCTCGACCCGGCTCCGGCTTATACGCCAGCATCCGGAACACTGATAACCAGAGCGTGTTGAATTCCCGCTCCCTGCTGGGCAATCGTTTACCCGTCCAGGCAGAAATCCCATTAGGCCAGCATCAGTATGAATCCCTCTCGTTGAACGATACGCCGCACTACCGCCTGTCTTACGGCGTGCGTTGGGAAGTGGATACGGATCAGGCTTATCGCCTGGATTTCCAGGTTGTCGAAGACCGACAGAGTTACCAGCAACAAATCAACACATACCGGCGTAACCTGTGGGGGTGGCTTGGTGCAGCAATGCTGGTGCTGTTGGTGTTGCAAGCTATCATTTTACGCTGGAGCCTGAAGCCGCTACGCAAGCTGGCTGCGGATCTGGCAGCCATCGAAGCCGGCAAGGCCGAACGTTTACAAGGCAGGTATCCGAAAGAACTGCAACACCTGACTGACACACTCAATGGTCTGCTGGATCACACCCGGAGTCAGTTACAACGTTACCGCGACTCACTGGGTAATATGGCCCACAGTCTGAAAACGCCACTGACGATCCTCGCCAATGCCCTGTCACTTAAACAAACTGAGTCCGGCTCCGTGGTGGAAGCCGAGGAACAATTGCAGCGCATTCGGCAAATCATTGATTACCAGTTACAACGTGCCGCCGCCGGACAGACCACGCTGGGCACGGCCACACAACTCAAGCCCGTGGCGACAAAAATGATTAACGCCATGCAGAAGGTACATGCCGACAAGTCCCTGCGAATCGAAAACCGGATCGACGACAGCCTGACTTGTCAGTGTGATAAAGGTGATCTCATGGAAGTACTGGGCAACCTGCTGGAGAATGCCTGCAAGTGGTGTCAGCAGCAAATACGGATCACGGCACAACAACGTGAACAAGGCGGACTGGAAATCTGTATTGAAGATGACGGTCCCGGTATCCCGGCCGAAGTGCGTGAACAGGTATTACAACGCGGACAACGCGCCGATCCCACTACCGTCGGGCATGGCATTGGCCTGGCAATGGTGCATGAGATTGTGCTGTTGTATGGCGGTAAATTGAAAATTGAGTCGAGTGAGTTAGGCGGAACAACTATCTGCATTCAACTGCCGTAACAATTCCGGATCATAAATCCCCGGCCTTAACCGGCCAACAACATGCGGATACCCAGCACATAAAGCAATACCGCGAAGATCCGTTTTAATAACTTGGGCGGAATCGTGTGCGCCAGTTTCGCACCCAGGGGTGCAAATAGAATGCTGGCAACCACAATGCCGGTAAACGCGGGCAAATTGACATAACCCACACTCCAGGGAGGACGGGCTTCGCTGCCCCAACCTGTGACCATGAAACCGACCGTTCCCGCCACCGCGATGGGCAAAC
The DNA here is from genome assembly GCA_024639445.1 of Gammaproteobacteria bacterium. Taxonomy (GTDB): domain Bacteria; phylum Pseudomonadota; class Gammaproteobacteria; order UBA6429; family Thiohalophilaceae; genus JAHEIJ01. The sequence goes on along the minus strand of JAHEIJ010000143.1, from coordinate 4,370 downwards.
CGATAGCTGCGGAAGTCGCAACGGCTTGGCGAATATGTACATTGCACCAGGTCAGGAAAGGTACACTCATAGAGCCACCACCCACCCCCATCAAGGCCGCGATTGTCCCAATCACGACACCCGCACCCAACATGCCGGGCGTATGCGGAAGTTTCCGGTGTGGTGCCGGCGTTCCCGCAATCATCATTTGGGTCGCGACCAGGAACATAAAAATGGCAAACAAAGTGCGTAACTCCGCCCCGGGGATGGCATCCGCCAGAACGGCACCAAGCAACGCGCCAAAGAGAATACCGGGGGTGATGCGCCTGAATACCGACCAGTCAATCGCGCCTCGCTTCTGGTGGGCGCGAATCGATGACAAGGAAGTCACCACAATGGTTGCCAATGAGGTGCCGATGGAGACATGCATGAGCACATCGATCGGCACACCCTGATTCCTGAACACCAGCGCCAGCACCGGTACAATGATAATCCCGCCACCAATGCCCAACAGTCCGGCGAGGGTACCGGCGAGCGCACCCATTGATAAAAGAATCAGTAATTCCATAATGGCGAGATTATCCTGGCGTGACGTTTTGCGCCCAGTCTAGTATTGGGCCGTACCCATCAGGTAATCCGGTAACCAGGTGGCAATGCCGGGGAAAAGGGCGAGTAAAATAATGCCCACCACCATACAGAGCATAAACGGCAGTGCGCCCCATAGAATAGTCGGCAGTTTTACGTCCGGCACAATACCGTTGATGACGTAGAGGTTCAAACCCACCGGCGGCGTGATCAAACCAATCTCCATATTGATTGTAAGTACCACCCCGAACCAGATGGGATCAAATCCCGCCTGCTCAATGATCGGCACCAGGGTCGGGGCCGTCATCAGGATGACCGCAACCGGCGGCAGGAACAAGCCGGCGACAAGCAAAAAGATATTTACGTACAACAATAATACCCAGGGATTGACATCCAGCGTTGCAATCCACTCGGCCAGTGACTGGGTAATATAGAGACTGGACATCATATAACTGAACAATGCCGCGGTGCCGATGATCATCATAATCATCACCGACTCACGCATCGCCACCCGCACGATCTCCCAAAGTTCCGTCGGTTGCCACATACGGTAAATCACGGCCACCAGTAAAACACAGAACATGGCACCCACACCGGCTGCCTCCGACGGGGTAGCCACTCCACCGTACAAGGCCCACAGAATCATCGCGATAATGATCAGGAACGGGAAAATCTTTGGCAGAATCTCGATTTTCTGCCGCCACGAGTAAACGGTATCCCCTATCTTGAAACGGAATCCCTTGCGCCCGGCATAATACAGAGACCAGGCCATGAACAAGGCCGTCAACATTACGCCGGGTAACAGTCCAGCGATAAACAAGCGGCCAATCGAAGTTTCGGTTGCAATGCCATAAACGATCATGGTGATGCTGGGTGGAATCAATATTCCCAGAGTCCCCCCGGCGGCGATCGCACCGGTTGCCAGGCCATCGGGATAGCCACGCTTTTGCATTTCCGGCACACCCATTTTGCCAATCGCTGCACAGGTCGCCGGGGAGGATCCACTCAATGCCGCAAATATCGAACAGGCTCCAAGATTGGAAATCAACAATCCGCCGGGCACACGATAAAACCAGCGTTCCAGTGCCTCGTACAGATCACTCCCGGCACGTGAAGAGGCGATGGCTGCACCCATCAAAATAAACATGGGGATGGAAAGCAAGGCAAACTCGTTCAGCCCGCCAAACAGGGTTTCCGCCACCACCTCCAGACTACCCGGACCTTCAAACACGATAAGAAAACCGACGGCAACGATGCCCAGGGAAAAGGCGACCGGTGTTCCGGATAAAAGCACAATGATCAGTACCACAGCGACAAGTATTCCCAGTTCCATCGGACTCATTCAATATCCTCCTCGGAAATTCCAAAGGGCATTTCATGCCGTAACACTAAACTGAATAAATCCGCCACGTACTGTAACGACAACACACCAAAGCCAATGGGCATTGCCATGTAAGGAATCCACAAACGTACTTCCCACATGGAATCTGAATGCCATTGATTGGTCCAGGCTTCCAACCAGAATTCAAAACCCAGCCAGGCAATCAGGGCACAAAATAACAGTGATAACGCAGAGGCTACCAGCGCCAACGCAAAACGCGCCTTGTGTCCAAGATAAAGGGGTATAAGGTCAACGTTGACATGACCTTTAGTCAGCAACAGGTAAGGAGCGCCGATGAAAGTCGCGCTGAGAAGTAAATAGGTTACGAACTCGGTTTGCCAGATTGATGACTCTACCAGCACGTAGCGTAACACCACCATCTGGCACACAACCAATACCGAGATAACCAGCATGATGCCGGCCGCCAGACCACACAGGCGGGACAACATGGCAACAAAACGAATAAAGGCATTCATTAATCTATTGGTATCACACTGCCACTTCCTTTCGGCAGTGCGATCCCTTGTGGTTGCTTACTCGACCGACAATGCCATATCGAGTAGTTCACGTCCGCCTTTGACTTTTTCCGCAAAGTTCTTGTATGAAGTTTTGTCGGCAATGTCGCGCCATTTCGCCGCCTGCTCGGCTGTCATGGTAACGACTTCCACGCCGGCTTTTTTATACACCTCGACGAGTTTGTCATCGGCCTGCTTGGCGCCTTCGTAGGCGAACTGCTCAGCTTTCTTACCCGCTTTGATAAACGCATCCTGTTGTTGTTTGTTTAACTTGTTAAACGTCTTCTTTGACATCAGGATCGGTTCATACATCACCCACAGCGCATTATCACCCGGCGCAGTCAAACATTTGACCTGCTCGTAAATACGATAGGAGACAAGGCTGGCAGAACTGGTATTAGCCGCATCCAACACGCCGGTCTGTAAGGCAGAATAAATTTCCGAACTCGGCATTTTCGCTATGGAAGCGCCGGCACCCGCCAACATTTCATTAAAAGCCTTACCTGCCGCCCGGAATGTCTGTCCTTCCACATCCTCCGGATTCAGCACGCATTTTTTCTTGGAGACAAAGCCACCGGCAAGCCAGGTATCCGCCAGCACAATGACTCCGGCATCATCCATGATCTGCTTGATACGCTGCATGAACTCGGAATTGTTCAGGCGTTGGGCATGGTCATGATTTTTTACCAGGCCAGGCATCAAGGTGAGGTTGAACTCCGGATGACGTCCACCGGCGTAGGCAAGCGGAAATGCGGTGATATCAAGCTTGCCTTTGGCAATGGCACCCCACTGTTCCTTGGGCTTATACAGCGACTTGCCCGGATAAACCTGAATCTTGAGACCGAGATTCGCATCATTGATATCGCGTGCGATCATTTGCACCATTTCATCGCGGATATCGCCTTTACCACCCGGCCATTGATGTGATGCCTTTAACACCATCTCCGCCTGCGCCAGACTGACAAAGCAAAATGCCGCCAGCACTGATGTGATTAACCGCTTTATTTTTATATTCTTCATGTCTTCCTCCTCTTGGTGATCTTACAAATCAGCGCAGGTAATTTGTATGACGCCAACTTGCTCTGTTATGGGCGGTAACGCTTGCATGATATAGCGATAATACTTTCTGCCGTCTGAGGACAATCAGGCGTTTCATATTCCATATTTTTCAGCGGGATAATTTACACTACACCGCGTCCCCAAGCCAACGACTGTTTTATCCCGTGCTGACAATGCATAGATGCAAGTATAAGACTTTGCTAATAACGCGCACAGCCGAGTATTTTTCTCGGGATAATTTACGATTCTTTTTGTCTTGAAATGGATTCTCAATAATAATAGATTTTTCGATCATCGTCTTAGTTAAATCGAGCCATAACCAACTTCTGTCGTGAATACCAATATTTATAATGTTTTCACTGAACACTTCCCCACTGACTTGTCCTCAACCTTCATCGAGACCGAGGACGGCCAGACCTGGAGTTACGCGGATCTGGACAATGAAAGTGCCCGCCTGGCGCACTACCTGACCGAAGCCGGGGTCCAAAAGGGCGACCGCGTTGCCGTTCAGGTTGAAAAAACCCCGCAAGTCCTATTCCTTTATATGGCCTGTCTGCGAGCCGGTTTTATCTATTTGCCCTTAAATACCGCCTACACCGAAAGTGAACTGGCTTATTTTATCGACAATGCTGAACCGGCCGTGGTGGTGTGTCGTTCTTCAAACCTGGAAGCTTTCATAAAAAGTGCCAAGGGCAAATCAGTTCGGCATTTTTATACCCTCGACAATGCGCCCGGGCATAACCTGCTACAGCTGAGTGAAACCGCTACTCGGCAATTTGAAACCATGCCCTGTGACAAAGATGACGTGGCGGTAATTCTTTATACCTCGGGGACCACCGGCCGTCCCAAAG
>JAHEIJ010000142.1 GCA_024639445.1 Gammaproteobacteria bacterium | reverse complement strand
CCGTCAACATGTTCAGCACTGGTTCCGCCGGCAGAATTTTGAGCAGAATATTGCTGATGGTCGCGCCATTGTTGAACGTGAGCTCAAGCGTATGGGTTTCACCGATGTCCGTTATGAAAAGCTTGCCCAGCACTTCAACCAGAAAGGCGTTGACGAGTTTCTTGCTATGGTTGGTATTGGTGAAATAAAACCCACCAAGGTAGTAAACACGGCACAGCGATTAACGCTACCGTTGCAACATGTAGAAGACAGTGAGCCCGTCCTGCATAAAGCCAGAGCTCGAACCACATCTACCAATGTGCAGGTACATGGTGTAGGTGATTTGCTGACCAAGTTTGCGCGCTGCTGCAAACCTTTACCCGGTGATCCAATCGTAGGTTATATTACCCAGGGTCAAGGTATCTCCATCCATAGGAGTGATTGTCATAATGTCTTACACACAATTGCAGAACACCCGGAACGTTTTATTGAAGTAGATTGGGGAGCTGAATCCGATGGAACCTATTCCGTCGACATTGAAATTGAGGCTTATGACAGGCAGGGTTTGTTGCGTGACATTACGACTTTGCTGTCGAATGCAGACATTAACGTAACCGCAGTCAACACCGAGTCATTTCGTGACACCCATACGGCCACCATGGTGATCTCGGCGGAAGTGCCGAATATCGATATCTTGAGTAAGGTACTTGCCCGTATTGGTCAATTGTCAAATGTGACTGATGTAAGACGTAGAAATCGCTGACTGTCAGAGCAATATCTTTAAACCTGCTGTGACTCGTTATTTATACACGTAATTCTGTATAGCCACGAAGATAAGCGGCAAACTCCTGCAATACATCAATACCGGTCTTTTCTGCATCCTCACACCAGATTTGTAAACGTTGGACGCGCTTTGCGTGATTTTGGGTTGTATTGGCCCAGAGTTCTTTTAATTTTTGTTGGAATTCATAAACTGTTGCCAGCGTTTGACTGTAGGAAGTTGCCTCTTTGATTTTTTTTATTGCTGTGTGGTCCAATTTGATGTCTTCACGTGTCATTAGCTTACGTACACGTTTGAAAAGTATACGGCAATATTCATTAGCGTGTTGTCGCTCTTCTCGCAGAACAGGTCTAATTACTCTCCGACCGTATTGTTTTACAACATGAAAACGGTTGTGGATTACGGCGCGTACGGTTTCTGTATCGATGACCTGCTTATTAATAGAAAACCGTATCTTAGGTGAAATTTTCTTGATATTTGCTAAGCCAACAAGACTCATCAGTCGGATATACAACCAGCCCGAATCAAATTCCCACCATTTGTTCGATAATCTCGCAGAAGATGGGTAAGCATGATGGTTATTGTGTAATTCTTCACCACCAATCAAAATTCCCCATGGCGAAATATTGCGTGATGCGTCATGTGGTTCAAAATTACGATAACCCCAGAAATGCCCAATACCATTAATTACGCCAGCCGCGAAAATCGGAATCCACAACATTTGCACCGCAAACACGGTGATTCCAATTACGCCAAACATCAGCACGTCGATGAGTAACATCAGTGAGATGCCTAGGAAAGGAAAGCGACTATACACATTGTGTTCCATCCAGTCATCTGGTGTGCCTTTCCCATATTTTTCGAGAGTTTCCTCATTATCAGCCTCAGTACGATACAACTCACTACCCTCTAACAGCACTTTTTTGATACCTAATATCTGTGGACTATGAGGATCTTCCACGCTTTCACATTTTGCATGGTGCTTGCGATGAATCGCAACCCATTGTTTGGTCACCATTCCTGTTGTAAGCCATAACCAAAAACGGAAAAAATGACTTATTACCGGGTGTAGAGTCAGGGAATGATGTGATTGATGACGATGCAAATAGATTGTCACGCTGGCAATTGTAATATGAGTCAGAATTAGTGTAATTATACCAATGTCAACGATTGTAAGACCGAGCAGGCCATTTTGGATGATATTCATTTATTTCTCATGTGAGTAATTAATAATGAAAATGATTTTTGCAATATAGTGAGGATACTACATTATGCAGTTTTTGTTTCAAATACAGAATCTGTATTTGCACAGATATTGTAATTTTATGAGCAATACCCGGACAATAGATACATGAACGATAGTGTAATAAAAATATAGTTTTATCCCAAAATAATATTTATTAAAGGAATTCAAAAACTAACAACATTGAACCTTATCAATTTTACTTTATTGCTTGAAAAACAGCTATAAAAGAACTTGCTAATACTCTTGTGATTATTTGCTGAGATATATTCAATCTGCTTACTAAATTGATTGTGCAATAGCCCATAAAATAAGTATGGGTGGTGCGCATCCTATTCCGCTTGCATGTGAACGAGTGACAAGTAAATTAAACCTTTTCGCTTATAGACAGCCATGTATACGCTATCTATTCTCATTTTATAATGTCTTTTCCTTATCAACAATTAAATCTGCAGCGCGCTGGCAAGCAATTCAGGATTAACTTTACTCGATTTGTCTTTGTAAAGAGATTTGGGTGGTTTGTGCATACGCGCGGCGATACAGTGCTTAGTGAAGGCTTAGTGGCACAGGACGGCGTTGTTGGTCCCTTCCCGACTGAAATAACAGCTAGAAATTTTGTAAATCAAAATCTGTTAGAGGCTTCTGAGTTTCACACTGAGGTATAAAGTTATCAGTGTGAAGTACTTGATGTTCGATTTAATTAGATTACCGATTAGCGCCTCACCAGGCATACATGAGCAACTCGCTATCAAAAAAACCATATGAAGAGATTTCTGACCAAGAGTCTGTAAAAGCAGATATGAGTTTATAAAAATCTGCAAAAAAATCCGGGACCAAGAGGATAGTCCCGTAACAGGGAGATCAAAAAGATAACCAGCTAAAATGAACCGTAATTACCCTTCGTCGATACCACTATCAATCGGGTTATGAATAATCTGATGTAAATTACTGCCGGGGACTACTGAGCTTAAGACTTCAATGCCTTCCTGCTCAGCGGCTCGGATTGCCGCGTCATAAAAAACCGAAGTTGTCTGTATCTGCTTTTCATAGTCACTCATTGTATTCCTCCTATCACTCAAATAATTTAAGGGTATTTTCGGGTAAGGATTCAAGTACTTTACCGAGTAATATAGTCAAGAAATAATATTTGTCTAGGACAAAATAGGCTATAATTGAGATATGTCTAAAAAACAATCACTTGATAGTCTTCTAGAGGCAGGGAAATGCCGTCCTATCGGTGCTGTAGAGCGGGATACAGGCATTGCGCGGGACACCCTACGTGTCTGGCAACGGCGCTATGGCTTTCCCAACCCGGTTAGAAACCCGAGGGGTGAACGTCACTACCCGGCTAAGCAGGTCCGACGTTTGCAGCTTATACGGCGATTGTTAGACCAGGGTTTACGTCCCGGTAAAATAGTGCCTTTGAATGAGCCTGCTTTGCACCAGCTTGAAGCAGAGCTTTGCATAATGCCCGGCGTGGAGCATCAGGAAAACGTGGTGGCGCTGATTGCTCATCTAAGAGAGCATGATACAGAGGCTATTGAGGTTCTGTTAGGGGAAATCCTGGCCATACAGGGACTGCGTAGATTTGTACAGAACACCGTTGCTCCGCTGGTTAAGATCGTCGGAGAAAGCTGGGCCCAGGGTCAACTCGATGTCTATGAAGAACATTTCATGTCGCAATTGTTGATACGCTTGTTAAATACTGAAATTGCCAAACTCGAGATTGCCGCATCTCCCAATCCAGTATTACTGGGAACTTTACCCGGAGAGAGACATGGTATCGGCCTGCTAATGACCGCGGCTATCCTGGCTAGTGAAAATGTTGCTGCAATAAACCTGGGGGTTGAGATGCCTCTGGATCAACTGGTACGGGCGGCAGAAAAATTTAACTCCAGCGTGCTGGGTCTCACATTCAGTGGCGCCTATCCTTATGGCTCTGTTCGTTCCCATCTGCAGGAACTGAGAGCACGCTTACCGGCGACAACTAATATTTGGGCCGGTGGTCATGCTATGGGGCGAGTACGTAAGCTGCCGACCGGTGTCATAAAGATAATATCATTTGATGAACTTCCTATTGCAACGATACGCTAAGCTAAGCTTACAGTACGCCAGACCACCTTCTGAGTGTTTTAGAAAGTAAGCCATTAACCATTGGCAATCCAGTCCGCAACCAAGGCGGTAGCGATGAGCCATAATGCGCCACGCAGTAATTGCATATAGGTCTCCCGATCAATTTTGCGACGGATACGAATGCCAATCCATAAGCACAGCAGCACAAGCGGAACCAGGGCGACGGTCAACAATACAACATCAGGATCAAAGGCATCATTAATAATAAATCCGATAATCTGCCCCGACTTGCTGGTCAAGAAACTCATATTAAAGGTGGCAACCATGAGCGTCGGATTCATACGCGTGTAAAGTGCAAACACCACAATTACGGGCGCAAATATATTCACCACACCGGCAAGAAGGCCTAAGCCTAAACCGAATAGCGCCATCCCCCATTTTGGTAAATGATGTTCTTGTTTGCTTCCTGTGAGATGCTCAGTCACAAGATAGGCAACCAGCACCAAAGCCAGCACCATACGAAACGGCGATGGATCAACCGATAGTAGAATCTGGGTACCGATTATGCTGCCGACAATCGTGAAAGTTGGAATAGGCCAATATTCGCGTAGTGCCTGTCTCCAATGCTTTTCAGTAAAAAAACTAACCAGGTTGATGCTAACAGTGGGAATAAGGGTCAATAGAATTGCTGCCGGGAGGGGCATGAACAATACAAGTATAGGGGTCGCTATCAGAGGAAAGCCAAAACCCAGAGCGCCATGGATGAAAGCGGCAAACAATAATATAGGTAAGAATGCCAGTTCTTCCATCAAAGCAACCTGAATAATTCCACGTTAAAAAATTGATCCCGTTTCAGTGCCCTGCTTTTCTCAATTTATAGAAGCTGGCTAACCAGTGCTTGGATACCTGGCACTACCGATGTTATAAAATCAAAGATATTCTTATCATAGCAATCTATTGGTTGATATCCACTCTATGATTCAGGTAACTTTTGAGACGGCTACAGCTTTCTGGCTAGTAGCAAACCATCACCAATAGGTATAAGACTGATGTCGACACGCTCATCTTTATGTATGAATGTATTGAGCTCTCGTATTGCCTTGGTATCCGAAGTTTGGTTTGATGCATCAATGACATTTCCGTCCCACAATACATTGTCAATCATAATGAGTCCACCTGGACGGACTAAGTGTAGGCATTGTTCATAATAGTTGCGTAAATTGATTTTGTCTGCATCGATGAAGGCGGCATCAAACTGCTCGCACTCGCCGGCATCCAACAGCATTTGTAAAGTTTTTAATGCCGGCGCAAGATGCAACTCGATCTTGTTTGCAATACCTGCCTGTTCCCAGTAGCGGTGTGCAATAGTTGTCCATTCTTTATTGGTATCGCAAGCCACCAGTTTTCCGTCGGCGGGTAATGCCAGCGCCATCACCAGGGCGCTATAGCCAGTAAAAGTGCCGATTTCAATAACGCGTTTGGCCTGCATAAGTTTGAGCTGCAGCGCCATGAACTGCCCCTGATCTGCCGAAATTTGCATCACCCCATGTTCCAGCTCATCGGTATGCTTACGCAAGGCGCGTTGTAATGCAGTGTCACGTAATGAAACGCTCAGCAAGTATTCGTAGAGTTGTTCAGATAGGTCAATCGTGACTTTGCCCATTAAGAGTTTCCCTGGCATTTTATAAAGGTAATGTGTCTTTTAGTGCTTCTTATATATTTGTCAAACCAACCTTATCTAAAATATCCAAATCTGAAAAGCGTGTCGCAGTAATTACCCTCCCCCACGCCGAAAACTTAAATCAAATAACCGCCAAAATTCATCAAGCTCGGATGGAGAGAATGCCGTGAATGAAAATTTGACTTCTGTGGATGGCATCTGCAGTGCGCCTAGTTGCGTGATATTTTCCGGCCCTAACTTGATGTTAATCTGTCGTGGTCCATCAGTTATAGAGATTAATGTTTTAGTGGGATCAATTTTGTAAGAATAAGATTTATAAAGAGGTACAAGACTGCGTAAAAACTCTGCGTGAGTGATGGCCATGACTCGCACATATATCTGAGTCTTCTCCCCCATGTCACTCAAACTCA
>JAHEIJ010000141.1 GCA_024639445.1 Gammaproteobacteria bacterium | reverse complement strand
GGATGTGGTACGTCGCATGGCCCTGAGCCGGTTTGATGTCGGGTTCGTGCTGCAGCATAACCAGCGCAGCATATTCAAGTTGCCCGTGGCCGATACCTCGGTAGCGCAGGCGCAACGGGTCATGCGTCTTTGTGGTCCGGCCTTTATGCAGCAGGCGCTGGAGCTTGAATTTCAGCATGGTGACATGCAATTACACGGCTGGATCGGCTTGCCAGAAGCGGCCCGACCTCAGAGTGACCTGCAATACTTTTTCGTCAACGGCCGCATCATTCGTGACCGGGTGATCAGCCATGCCTTGCGCCAGGCCTATGCGGATCGCCTCTATCCCGGCCGTCATCCTGCTTACGTTCTATACCTGACGCTCAATCCGGCGGAAGTCGATGTAAATGTTCATCCTACCAAACATGAAGTCCGCTTCCACCAGGGGCGGCTGGTGCATGATTTCCTGGTGCGGTGCGTGAATGATGCCTTGAATCAACAGGCTGATTCGCCGGTACTGCCGTATGCGCGTCAGCCGCTTGACTGGCATACGCCGGCGCCCGGCGATGCCCCTGTGGCAGGTTCAAGCTCCAGACCAACCGCGAATGCGTCCCGCCTGGCCGAGGTGCTCCCAGGCTACGCGGTTACCCCAGAAAATGAAGCCGTGGGTCCTTTTGGTCCTGTTCTGACGGTATTGCAGAATCGTTACGCGGTGTGTGAACAGCCGCAGGGTGTCATCCTTATAGATATACCTCGTCTGCAAGCAGACGATCTCTTGCAGCAATTTCGCGCTCAGCAGGCCACAGGGATTAAGCGTCGACCCTTATTGATACCGCTGAATATCAATCTTGCTACCGATGCGGCATGGATCGAGCCGGCGCAGGATGTATTCAATCAGTTGGGATTTGATCTGGGCGTGAGCGGTAAGGAAAGTATTCTGTTACGTCGTACCCCGGTATTGCTGGAGCGCATGGATCTCAAGCAACTTGTGCCGGCGTGGTTAGGCGAGGTGGCCCGACAGCCGTCGCCGGAGCCGGAAAGGGTGTTGCAAACCCTGGCTCGTCTGGCACCCCGGTTTATGCTTGAGCCGTGGACGGCCCTGGACTTGAATCCACTTCTGGCCAGCCTGGCTGACCTGGATAATCCGCTGGCCCATGCGGCGGTTGCTTTACTGGATCCTGTCGCGATGGCCAGCCTGTTTCGCTCATGACAGCTGAGACCTTGCCGCCGGCAGTGTGTCTTATGGGGCCGACGGCATCGGGTAAAACCGACCTGGCCGTTGCCCTGGTGGAAACCCTCCCCATGGACATCATTAGTGTGGACTCGGTGATGGTGTATCGCGGGATGGATATCGGGTCGGCCAAGCCGGATGCCGGGATACTGGCGCGCGCGCCTCATCGTCTGATCGATATTTGCGATCCGGCCGAGCCCTATTCTGCCGCCCGGTTTCGTGATGATGCCCTGCGTGAGATGGCCGAGATTACGGCACAAGGTCGGATCCCGTTACTTGTGGGTGGCACCATGCTGTATTTTCGGGCGTTGTTGAATGGTCTTTCCACGCTCCCCTCGGCCGACGCCGACATTCGGACCCGCCTGGAAGCCGAGGCCGAAGCGGATGGTTGGGCGAGTTTGCATCGGCGTCTTACGGAAGTGGATCCCGAGGCGGCGGCCCGCATTCATCCCAATGATCCGCAACGGCTCCAGCGCGCACTGGAAGTCTATGAGTTAACCGGGACTCCCTTGAGTGAATTGCAGCGATCGCAACAGGTCGATCAACCCTTGCCCTACCGCATCATCAAATTGGCAGTGGCACCGGCAGATCGCACCATCCTGCATGAACGCATTACCCAGCGATATGAACTGATGTTGCAGAATGGGTTGATCGACGAGGTGGAAGCCTTGCGACAACGGGGTGATTTGCACCAGGATATGCCTGCCTTACGCGCAGTGGGTTACCGGCAGGTATGGGAATACCTCAGTGGCAGCCTAAACTATACTGAAATGGTGGAAAGAGGCATTATTGCCACCCGCCAGTTAGCCAAACGGCAGTTCACCTGGTTACGTTCAGAACCGGAACTGACCCTGCTGGATAGCCTGGATCGACGCTTGCAGGAAACAGCCTTGAAATTCATCGAACAGGGCCTTAATTAGGTGATAAGGTTCGCAAAATGTATGAACTTTCCCTGTGCTGAATGGTTTTTAATTTGATTACAGTCAGTTACACTTTGAAATGATGACACATGATAACAATAACGACACGGAGATAAAAACAATGAGTAAAGGGCAATCCTTGCAGGATCCGTTTCTCAATGCGCTCCGAAAGGAACGTATTCCCGTTTCCATCTTTTTGGTTAACGGCATTAAGCTTCAAGGACAGATTGAATCTTTTGATCAGTTTGTGGTGTTGTTGCGTAATACGGTGAGTCAAATGGTGTACAAGCATGCCATTTCGACCGTAGTCCCAACCCGCAATGTTAAACTACCGATGGCTGATGAAACCAAAGGAAATGCCTGAACCCCGCTGTCACCGGTTGTGCTGAGGAAGGTGCCGATTGTTTGAACGACCACAGGGTGGCGAGCGTGCGGTTCTCGTCCACCTTGATTTCCCCGCCGAAGCTGATCGTGAGCAGCTACAGGAATTTCGTGATTTGGCCATTTCGGCTGCTGCCGAACCGGTAGCGACCGTAACCGGCTCTCGTACTTCCCCTCATCCCCGCTATTTTGTCGGTACCGGTAAAGCCGATGAGATCAAAGATGTCGTGCGTCAGACCGAAGCCGATGTGGTGTTGTTTAATCATGCCCTGACGCCGGTGCAGGAACGCAACCTGGAATCGCTGCTGAAATGCCAGGTTCTGGATCGAACCGGATTGATTCTGGATATTTTCGCCCAACGGGCGCGAACCCATGAAGGCAAGCTGCAGGTGGAGTTGGCGCAGCTCAAACATTTGTCGACACGCCTGGTCCGTGGCTGGACTCACCTCGAACGTCAAAAGGGGGGCATTGGTTTACGCGGTCCGGGGGAAACCCAGCTGGAAACCGACCGCCGGCTGATTAATGACCGAATTCGCCAACTCAATCGACGCCTGGAAAAAGTGCGGCGTCAGCGCGACCAGGGTCGACGAGCGCGCAAACGGGTTGGCATGCCGACGGTGTCGTTCGTCGGTTACACCAATGCCGGTAAATCCACCTTGTTTAATACCTTGACCGAGGCCGGTGTACTGGTCGCGGATCAACTCTTTGCCACCCTGGATCCCACCCTGCGGCGAGTCGAACTGCCAGGAGGTTACCCGATGATCCTGGCCGATACCGTCGGCTTCATTCGGCATTTACCGCATGATCTGGTTGCCGCATTCCGTTCCACCCTGCAGGAGACCCGCGATGCGGATTTACTGTTGCATGTAGTGGATGCCTCGGATGAACAGCGTGATGCCAACATCGAGCAGGTCAACCAGGTACTGAAGGAAATTGATGCCGAGGACCGTCCCCAACTGGTGGTCAATAACAAGATTGACTTATTAGAGGGTGTGGAACCACGCCTGGAACGCGACGAGCAGGGTCGGCCGCGGCGAGTCTGGGTATCGGCGATAAATGGCCTCGGTCTTGACCTGCTGTTGGCGGCGGTTGATGAACTGCTGCACAGTGATATTCAACTCTATCAATTGAATTTGCCCCCCGAGGCGGGACGATTGCATGCCCGTTTGTATGAATTCGGAACTGTATTGAAAGACGAAATCGATCCGCAGGGTCACTGGCTGATGCAGGTGGAGTTACGGCGCAGCGATTGGGACGTGCTCAACAAGCATGATCATCTGGATCAGTACCTTTTGCCGGAAGAAGTGCCCCAACGCCTTGCGGCCGTCGCCGAAGCCCCATAGAATTCAGCTCTTATACAAAGCCAACAGTCAAAGCAGCGCTTACCTTATAACCGACACATCCATGGAGTCAGTAATGGCCTGGAACGAACCTGGTGGTTCAGGGAACAAAGATCCCTGGGGCGACCGTAAAAATGAGCAGGGTCCCCCGGACCTGGACGAGATCATCAAAAAGCTGCAGAACAAGTTTTCCGGCCTGTTCGGTGGCGGCGGTGGCGGCACCAGTACACGTGGTCGTAGCGGCGGCGGTATGGGTCTCGGTTTTATTGCCGCGGTGCTGCTGGTGATCTGGGCCTTATCCGGGATTTACATCGTAGATCAAGGTCGGCAGGGCGTGGTATTACAGTTCGGTGCCTTCAGTAATATTACCGATCCGGGTCCCCACTGGTATCCACGGTTTATTCAAAGCGTGGAAATCGTCGACGTGGAACAGGTGCGCAGTGTGAATCTGGGCCGTGTCCCGGATGAAGCCCTGATGCTGACCCAGGACGAAAATATTATCGATATCAAGTTCACTATCCAGTACAAGGTGAAGGATCCAAAGGACTTCTTGTTTAACGTGCGTGATCCTGATTCTACATTGCGGCAGGTGACTGAAAGTGCAGTGCGTGAAATCGTCGGTAAAAGCAAGCTGGATTACGTCATTACTGAAGGGCGTCAGGATGTGGCATTACGTGCCGAGAAGCTGATTCAGGATGTTCTTAACGGCTACAAGACGGGACTGCTGGTCGTGAAACTGAACATGCAGGATGCGCAACCGCCGCAGCAGGTACAGGCTGCATTTGATGATGCCATCAAGGCACGTGAGGATGAGCAACGTCAGATCAATGAAGCGGAAGCGTATTCCAATGACATTATCCCGAGAGCCCGGGGTGGTGCCGCGCGGCGCATCCAGGAAGCCGAAGCCTATCGTGAAGAAATTGTGCAAATAGCGCAGGGTGAATCCGAACGTTTCCTCAAAGTCCTGGCTGAATACAACAAGGCACCCAAAGTTACCCGTGAGCGTCTTTACCTGGAAGCCATGGAATCGGTAATGGCCAATTCCAACAAGGTTATGATTGACGTCAAGAAGGGTAATAGCCTGATGTATTTGCCAATCGATAAAATGATGCAGTCACAACCACGACAATCGACTTCAGGCCAGGAAGGTGGGACAACGCCTGATAGGTCATCCCGGTCGACAACCGAGCAGGATTCACGCGCGCGTGATCGCCTGCGCACTCGGGAGGTGCGCTAATGAGTAGCTCAAAAATTATCGGCCTGATTGTCTTGCTACTGGTGTTGATCGCGGGTTATGCCTCCTTGTTTACCGTGGATGAGCGGGAACTGGCGATCAAGTTCCGCCTGGGTGAAATCGTGAATGCTGACTATGAGCCCGGTCTGCATTTCCAGACGCCATTTATCAATAATGTCCGCAAGTTTGATAAACGTATTCTGACCCTGGACGCGCTCCCGGCGAACTACCTCACCAAGGAAAAGAAAAACGTTAATGTCGATTTCTTTGTGAAATGGCGTATCAGCGATGTCAGCACCTACTACACCTCAATGTCAGGCGGGAATGAGCGTGTTGCCATGGAGCGTATCTATACCACCATCAATGATGGTCTACGTGGCGAGTTCAGTAACCGCAATATTCAGGAAGTCATTTCCGGCGAACGTGCCACCATCATGAGTGACATGACCACCCAGGCCAATGATCAGCTGGGCCGTTTCGGTATAAAGGTGGTGGATGTGCGGGTTAAACGCATCGACTTTACTGAGACCATCAGCGAATCCGTGTATCAACGCATGGAGGCAGAACGAACCCGGGTCGCCAAGGACCTGCGTTCGCGCGGCGCTGAAGCGGCGGAAATCATTCGCGCCAATGCCGATCGGCAGCGGACGGTATTGCTGGCGGAAGCCTATAAGCAAGCCCAGGAAACGCGCGGTGAGGGGGATGCCAAGGCGACAGAGATCTATGCCAAGGCTTATAACCGGAATACGGAATTCTATTCATTTTACCGAAGTCTGGATGCATACAAAAATTCGTTTGGAAACGAGGGTGATGTTCTGGTAGTTGAGCCGGATTCTGAGTTCTTCAAGTATTTCAAGGACGCCACGCCAAATCGTAAATAACGTGGATGGTGTATTAGCAAACAAGGCAAATGCGGTAGAACATGATGTGGCAGACTTTTCTATTGGCATTTGGCTTGCTGCTGGTCATTGAGGGAATATTACCCGCCCTCAACCCTCGTGGTTATCGTAAAACCATGCAAGTTTTAAGTAGCATGGATGCGCGTGTACTACGTATTTGGGGTTTAATAAGTATGACAGCCGGTGCCTTACTGATATACCTGTTC
>JAHEIJ010000140.1 GCA_024639445.1 Gammaproteobacteria bacterium | reverse complement strand
CGGCCGGTTGTGCAACACGCAACGAAGCCCCTTTGACGTTGCTGATACCGACCTGGATACTGATAGCCGGCAACATCTATTTTGGCATCCACACTTCGCTCACGGTCGATGTGGCGGAATTAGCTTCCACCATGTTATTTGGTAAATAACCATGAGCGTGGAAATCAGCATCCTCCTGAGTATCAGTATTCCGATAATCGGTGCTGTCTTGATTGCGGCAGCGCATAACCGCCCGAATCTGCGTGAAACTATCTCCGTAATCAGCTCACTGGCGCTATTTGGTATAGTCCTCACTTTATTACCCGAGGTGCTGGCCGGCAACAGACCTTCACTGACCCTGGTCAACATCACACCGGCGCTATCCATTTTATTTGAGCTGGAACCGCTGGGCATGCTGTTTGCCTGCATTGCCGCACTGCTTTGGCCGATCAATACGCTTTATTCCATCGGTTATATGCGTGGTAACCAGGAATTACACCAGACCCGCTTTTATATTTTCTTTGCCATCGCTCTTTCGAGCACGATGGGCGTCGCCTTGGCGGGAAATCTGCTAACCCTGTTTATCTTTTACGAAATCCTGACCCTGTCGACCTATCCACTGGTGACACACAAAGGCGACGAAGCCGCCCTCAACGCCGGACGCACCTATCTCGGGATACTGATGACAACCTCCATCGGCTTACTGCTGGTGGCGATTATCTGGACCTGGTCCCTCACCGGCAGCCTGGAATTTCGGCCAGGCGGAATCCTGGCCGGCAAGGTTGCCGGGCCGGAACTAATCCTGTTGCTGTTTCTGTACATGTTTGGCATCGGCAAGGCAGCACTGATGCCAATACACCGCTGGTTACCGGCAGCCATGGTGGCACCGACACCAGTCTCCGCACTGTTGCATGCAGTCGCGGTGGTCAAGGCTGGTGTGTTCAGCGTGGTCAAGATTTCGATCTATATTTTCGGATTTGACATGTTACAACAATCCTCCGCAGCGGAGTGGGTATTATGGATCGCCGGATTCACTATCATTGCCGCTTCGGTAATAGCTCTGCGTCAGGACAACCTTAAACTGCGTCTGGCCTATTCGACGATCGGTCAACTTTCCTATGTAATTCTGGCGATTTTTATTCTAGCGCCACTTTCCACCGTCGCCGCTGCATTCCATATCGCCGCCCATGCCTTGGGCAAGATCACCCTGTTCTTCGCTGCCGGATCGATCTATACCGCCAGCCACAAATCCCGGATCAGCCAACTCAATGGTATCGGCTATCGCATGCCCTGGACTATGGCGGCATTCACGATAGGCGCCATCTCCATGATAGGTATACCACCAGCGGCTGGGTTTATTTCAAAATGGTACATGTTGCTTGGCGCCTTCCAGCAACAGCATGTCGTGGCTGTGCTCGTCATTATCATCAGCACCTTGCTGAATGCAGCCTATTTCATTCCCATTGTTTACGCAGCCTGGTTCCGACAGGCGGACGATATTTCCGAGCATGGTGAGGCACCGCTGCCGATCATTGTGGCACTCTCGAGCACTGCGGTATTAACGCTGTTACTGTTTCTGTTTCCGGACATTCCCCTGCAACTGGCAACAGCACTACTCGGCGAGGGATAAATATGAATAATCAACAACCACACTGGCTGATGCGTCGGAAAAATATCCGCAAACTCTGGTTCGGATTTATGACCATCCTGGCTGCGAGTTTGATTGCTGGTCTGTTTGTCCATCAGCACGAGTATTTTGGCATCGAACACAGTTTCGGCTTTTTTGCCTGGTATGGGTTTATTACTTGTGTCGGCATGGTGTTGTTTTCCAAATTGCTTGGCGTTTTTCTCAAGCGGCCTGAAAACTACTACCAGACAAACCGGACTGACACGGAGATAACGCATGACTGAGCTGGCGTTCCCTCCCGGCTTGATACTGGTACTTGGCGCCTTGTTTGTACCATTTCTGGCAAAACTGCGCACGGTTCTGATTATCGGTTTACCCGTTATCTGTTTGTTGTTTGTCTGGCTATTACCCGACAGCTACATTCTTAGATGGTCATTCATGGGTTTTGAACTCGAACCTATCCGGGTTAGCGTCATCGGGCGCCTGTTTGCAACGGTGTTTGCCGTCATGACACTGGTAGGTGGTATCTATGCTTCCCGACAGGCAACGAACTTTGAGCTTACTGCCGCACTGATTTATGCCGGTAGTGCTATCGGGGTCACGCTTGCCGGTGATCTGATCACATTATTTGTATTCTGGGAGCTGATGGCCATCGGCTCTACCCTGGTGATCTGGGCTGCGGGCCATGAAGCTGCCTATCGGGCCAGCATGCGCTATCTGTTGATCCATTTGCTGGGCGGCGTGATTCTGATGGCAGGAATAACCGGACATATTGTCGAAACGGATTCGATCCGAGTCACCAGCCTGCAACTTGAATCGATTGCTCAATATCTGATCCTTGCCGGCTTCCTAATCAATGCCGGTGCCCCGCCACTTTCGGCCTGGATTGCCGACGCCTATCCCGAGGCAAGTCCCAGCGGTACTGTGTTTCTCTCTGCCTTTACCACCAAGACAGCCGTGTTTACCCTCATCGTGATGTTTCCCGGTACCTGGATTCTCATCCCGATCGGAATTTACATGATCTTCTACGGCATCATCTATGCGTTACTGGAAAACGATATGCGCCGTATTCTCGCTTACAGCATCGTAAATCAGGTCGGGTTCATGGTCACCGGGATCGGACTGGGCACCGAAATGGCAATCAATGGTGCGGCGGCACATGCGTTCGCGCACATCATTTATAAAGCTCTGTTGCTAATGTCCGCTGGTGCCGTTTTGTATCGTACCGGCAAACGCCGTTGTACAGAGCTGGGCGGACTGTTTCAGACCATGCCCTGGACAACGCTGTTCGGCATAATCGGCGCGCTGGCGATTTCCTCGTTTCCGTTTACCTCCGGTTTTGTCTCCAAATCAATGATCGCCCAATCCGCTGCAGATCAGCATCTTGCCATTGTCTGGTTCGCACTGACCGCAGCTTCCGCCGGGGTATTCCTGCATGCCGGAATCAAGTTTCCCTGGTATGTGTTTTTCCAGCAGGACTCCGGTTTGCGTCCACCGGAGGCGCCGGGCAATATGCAACTGGCGATGTTCATATTTGCCTTCTTATGCCTGTTTCTGGGTATCTATCCGCAATCGCTATATGCATTATTGCCATTTACGGTCAATTATGAACCGTATACCGCAGCCCACTTGGTGGCACAATTTCAGTTGCTGCTATTCGCTGGCCTGGCGTTCTTTGTGATGCTGCCGCTGATGAAACGCACTCTGACGATCAGTTTGGATTTCGACTGGTTTTATCGTTATCTCTTCAAGACCCTGAGCATGAGCCTTATTCAACAAGCCAGCAGGCTGGGATCACAACTGGAAAGTCTGAGCCGACAAAATTTCGCCAGACTGTTTGATGGTCTACACAGACACTATGGCCCAAAAGGTATCCTGTCACGCACCTGGCCGACCGGCAGTATGGTGCTTTGGATCGCTATTTTGCTCGGCGGTTTTCTATTACTGGATACGTTGGGTTAAGATTAAATGATTTACTCCGTCACTGCTCGGGCTTAAGCCACACGCACTGTCCGCCACTGGCCTTGTCGATTGCGCCGAGGCGTTCAGCATGGGCCTCCAGTTCCATTTCATTGGCGCGAATCACATTCAAAGCTGGTCGATTAGAACCGATGGGCCGAGGTGTCTCGGTCTTGCCCATGGCAGTTTCAGTCATACCATCCAGCGACAAACGCACCTGCCCGCCGGTCATGGCGAGATACACTTCGGCCAGAATTTCCGCGTCGAGCAAGGCACCGTGGAGATCCCGCGCCGAGTTATCGATCTCGTAGCGTTTGCACAAGGCATCCAGGTTGTTCTTCTGTCCCGGGTGCATGTTACGCGCCATCTTCAGAGTATCGAGTATTGAGCAAAAGCTATCTACCGCTTCCGCCTGCGCATCCAACAGTTTCAGTTCATGGTTCATGAAACCCACATCGAACGGGGCGTTGTGAATAATCAGTTCGGCACCTCGAATAAACTTGAGAAAATCCTCGGCCACATCCGCAAACACGGGTTTGTCGGCGAGGAATTCGTTTTTAATGCCATGCACCTCGATGGCACCTTCATCAATATCCCGTTCAGGATTGATATATTGGTGATAACGGTTTTCGGTCATGCGGCGATTAATTAACTCCACACAACCGATTTCAATGATGCGATGGCCCTGGGACGGCTCCAGGCCGGTGGTTTCTGTATCAAGTACAATTTGGCGCATAAAATCAGGGACGAGTGACTAGGGACGAGGAAAAACGTTATCTATGAACATACAAACAGGTTATCGCAAGCGAGTAATTTTTTCACGCATTCAATTCAACTTTTTATCACTACAACCACGAACTAATTCAGTCTCTAATTCCTGGGCCCTCGTCACTCGTCCCTTCGACTAGTTGCGCAGCAATTCGTCGATGCCTCGATTCGCCAATTGATCGGCTCGTTCATTTTCCGGGTGACCTGTATGGCCGCGTACCCAGTGCCATTCAACCCGGTGTTGGGTTGCCGCCTTATCGAGGCGTTGCCATAAATCCTTGTTCTTCACCGGTTGTTTGGACGCCGTTTTCCAACCGCGTTTTTTCCAGTTAGCGATCCACTCGGTAATTCCCTTGCGCACATACTGCGAGTCGGTGGTAAGAATCACCTTGCTCTCACGCTTGAGGTTTTCCAGCGCCTGGATAGCGGCCATTAACTCCATGCGATTGTTGGTGGTGTCGGTCTCAGCCCCGTACAATTCTTTTTCAGTATTGCCATAGCGAAGTAAAACGCCCCAGCCACCCGGACCGGGATTACCACGACAGGCACCATCAGTGTAAACCTCTACAGTTTGACTCATTATTTCTCCATGTTATTTCTTCGTTGCTGTGACATGGGTTCCACCAGACCCGGCGTCGCCAGTTTACGACTTGACTTCCAACGGGGTCTGATTGGTGTCAGGGTAGACACATGCTTGCGTGCCAACATCACATAACCGCCACCAAGGATTGGCCATAAGCGTTGGCCCACACGTTCAAGAAATCGTAACTTACCCAGGATTGTTTCATGCTGAAATGGGGGGCGGAAAAAATAATACCGCGTCTCGATCACTTCAAAGCCCAATAAACTCAGCCAGTCCTTCATACGGGTGGTCCCGATGAAATGACCACACCAGGGTACCATTCCACGCCAGCCAAGCAGCCAACGCCAGAGGGTCCAGATACTTAAGGGATTGAAACCCAACACCACCACATGCCCTTCCGGTACCACGGTTCGCTCGACTTCACGTAACACTTCATGCGGCTGCTCTGAAAATTCCAGAATATGTGGCAACACCACCACATCCAGGCTATCGGTACATACGGGCATGGCATGCGG
The DNA here is from genome assembly GCA_024639445.1 of Gammaproteobacteria bacterium. Classification (GTDB taxonomy): domain Bacteria; phylum Pseudomonadota; class Gammaproteobacteria; order UBA6429; family Thiohalophilaceae; genus JAHEIJ01. Next base: position 761 of record JAHEIJ010000140.1, on the reverse strand, counting down.
CCGACCCTGGAAACAACCCGTCGTAGCATCCCTGGCACTATCACACACATCCATCACGATGCGACGTGAAACACGACTGTTAGCAAGAAACTCCAGTTGCTCAATGCATCCCATCTGTAACAGGTGATAGCCAAACAGGTTACTCAATACCTCATGTAACAGTTCCTTTTCGCGGGCTTCGACCTTTTGCCCGAGATGTGTTTGATACCATTGCGCTAATGCCTGCCAGACATTGGCATGCTCTCCACAGCGTGTGAATGATCGTTGCGCTTTTTTTCCCATTAGTTGTTTTGCCAATCAAGTCTCAACCAGGTTCTCGCAGGGTTTTACCTATTTGCTGACAGCCGTAGCAAGTTCAGCCAGAAAAGCTTGACCCTGAGCATGACAGTTTTTAACATTGATTCCAGATTTTTCCTATAACACAAAGAAATAAATAAGAAAAAATGTTGCGCATCATCTTTTTGCTCATGGCTGCCGGCCTCACCGCCTGCAGTTCGGTGAATTCCCGTTATGGTTCTGTAGAAAGCGTTCCGGGTGATGCGGATTACCCGGCACAATTAGTCGCCTCGCCGGAACCGGACCCAACAACCGCGGCGGATTTCAATGCGACGTCCGAAACGCCCACTGATCTCTGGCAACGAATTCGCGACGGTTTCGCAATAGAAGACATGGATCACCCCCGGCTACAGCGACAGCTGGACTGGTATGTTCGCCATCCGGACTACATGCAGCGGGTTGCCGAACGCGCGACCCCCTATATG
>JAHEIJ010000139.1 GCA_024639445.1 Gammaproteobacteria bacterium | reverse complement strand
GCTGATTCTGTCGCCTGGGTGAATTTCCAGGCGTTACTCAGCAGGTTGTCGAGTAATATTCGAACCAGGGTTTTATCGCCACGGACATTGAGCCCGTTTTCAATTTCAACATTGACCGTATGCTCCGGATAAGCGGCTGTGAGTTCCTGGTTGATTTGATTTGCAAGCTTGCTGATGTCAATCTTGCCAAGTTTTAGCTCGCTCCGCGTGATTTTCGCCAGTTTCAATATGTCATCGATTAAGGTATGCATGCGGTCACTGGCATTGATAATACGACCGAAATCGTAAGCCTGCTCTGCGGTCAGATTCTCTTTCAAATCATCATATAAAATCTGGCTAAAGCTCATGATGGCTCGTACCGGTGTTCGAAGGTCATGTGCAAGTGAGTGGTTATAAGACTGTAGTTCCTTATTGATGGTTTGCAATTCTCTGGTGCGTTGATCAACCTGCTCTTCAAGATGATCATGATATTGTTGAATCATACGGAGTTGATGATTATTTCGTCTGATAACAGTAGTGGCTATAAAGATACCGAGTATTATGGTAATAATGCCAAAGCTAAATGTCATATGAGTAACAAATACATAACTCCGCTGGGTATTATCAAGCGCTTTCCTTGCGGTGGCTCGCTGGATGGCAAACAGCTTATCCATCTGCATAAATGCAACCTGTTGTGATTCAAAAGCCTGTTCGAATAATTGATCGATATTGTTGTTGTCGGTGCCATTAAGCAGCAGATCAATTATTTGCACCTGCAGCAGACCACCTTTTGTAACCTTCTCACGTAATATGTCGTATTCGCGGCGCTCTGCTTCGGTAAAGCCGAGGGAGAGAAGCTGCTCACGGGCGATAAGAAATTTTTCAGCGGAGTAGTTATGTCGTTGCCAGTCTTGGTCCCGGTCAAACGTGTCGGTGTGGATAATCATATCGCGCAGAGACACCTGCCGTTCACGCATGGCGTCACGCATGAGCTGTAATGTCTCTGTCTTACGACTATTGATATTTACAATCTGGCTAACTTGTTTGTTTATCTGAGAAAGTTTGTAGAGGGTAATGCTCGCAGCCAGCATGACGAGCATCAAGATAGTAGAAAAGCCAATGAGGAATAGCTTGTTATTACGATATTGAACAGGTAAGGGCGAATTCATGTAGTTTGTCTATAATCATAGATTCAGCATGGTTATGGATGTCCATATTCGCATCATCCTTATCTAGTTATATAACAGTAGAGTATCTTCAAAGACTCTGGAGTCATTTGCCATAAAAAGAATGTGAATTTTTGTGTGGGATGTGACACTCTTATTGTGTGATTCACGGAGAGTGAACTCATATTGATATTTGGAACCAGGTAAAATGTACTTCATGGCGGAAGGAGTTTTACCACGGATCAACTAGACTAGTTGTTGTTCAGCTGACAAAAAACCGAGGCATAAATAACCAGGTGTAAGGAGCACACCCTATGGCAACTAAACAGCAGTCCGGCATCGACGTTTTATCACCAATCCATCTCGGCCCCTACACCCTGCCAAATCGAGTAGTGATGGCCCCCATGACCCGTAATCGTGCCGGTCCGGGTAACGTACCCCAGGATCTCAATGCAGAATATTACCGCCAGCGTGCTTCGGCCGGCCTGATAATTACTGAAGCGACGCAAATCTCGCCACAAGGGGTGGGATATCCGGCGACGCCCGGAATTCACAGCGCCGAACAGGTGACCGGCTGGCAAAAAGTGACCGACGCAGTGCACAAGCAGGGCGGCCGGATATTTCTGCAGTTGTGGCATGTGGGGCGAATTTCTCACCCCAGCCTGCAACCGGATGGCGCGTTACCCGTGGCACCCTCCGCGGTTCAACCTGAGGGCGAGGCCATGACCTATGAAGGCCCTCAGCCCTTTGTGACGCCGCGTGCGCTGGAAACCGAAGAGATCCCGGGCATTGTTCGCCAGTATAAGGACGGAGCGGAAAATGCCCTGGCCGCGGGCTTTGATGGGGTGGAAATACACAGCGCCAATGGCTATTTGCTGGATCAATTCCTGCGAGACGGCAGTAATCAGCGCAATGACCGCTATGGCGGTTCGATAGAAAACCGGAGCCGCTTGTTGATGGAAGTGATCGAAGCCGTAACCGCTATCTGGGATGGAGGCCGGGTTGGAGTACGCATTTCGCCGCTGCAGCCGTTTAATGACATGCGGGATTCCAATCCAGAGGCCCTGTTCAGTTACGTAACTGAACGCATGAATGAATTTTACCTCGCCTATTTACACGTGACGGAAATGGGTAAGGAATCGCCAGGGGCGGCAGGGCCGGCATTTGACTTACAAAAGTTACGCAGCATCTATCGCGGCGCTTATATGACCAATGCGGGGTACGATCTGGAAAGTGCGAATGCGGCGCTTGCCGCCGGCCAGGCCGATCTCGTTGCCTTCGGGGTGCCATATATTGCCAATCCTGACTTGCCGGAGCGCATGGCAAAAAAGGCGCCTTTGAACACGCCAAATCCCGATACCTTCTATGGGGGTGATGCCGTGGGCTACACCGATTATCCCGTCATGGATCAATAAACAAGGAACGAAATTCAACTGACTCATTCTAACTAACTACATCAGAGGTCAATCAGACTTGTTCCGATAATAGACAAGTGTTGCAACACGATGCGGCCAGAGGCAGCAAAATTGCGAGCATCATAAATTAAGAAGGCGATGCCGATGCAGGACAAGATTCAAGACCCCCATCAGAAAGCCCTGAGTATTAATCTCGATCCGAGTATCTACGGCACTATTGCTGAAATCGGCGCGGGGCAGGAAACGGCCCGGTGGTTTTTTCGCGCCGGCGGTGCGGCCGGCACCATTGCCAAGACCATATCAGCTTATGACATGCAATACTCGGATGCCATTTATGGTTCGAGTCCCCGGTATGTCTGCCGTGAACGCCTGCATGCCATGCTGGATCATGAATACAAGTTGTTATTGGAACGTTTGTCGTCTTCCCGGGGGGAAGAAACGAAGTTTTTTGCCTTTGCCAATACCGTGGCGGCACGCAGCTATGCCAACAATACCGATGGCCATGGCTGGTTAGGGATCCGCTTTCAATCAAAACCCAAAGAAGCCCCTTCGCAGATTGACGTGCACGTGAATCTGCATGGAAAAAATAATGTACAGGATCAGGAAACCCTGGGAATACTCGGCCTGAACCTGATATATGGTGCGATGAATTATCACGCCGACCCATTGGCAATGCTGCCAACCCTGACCGACAACCTTTTTCCTGAAATTATGGAAGTCGATATGCTCGACTGCAGTGGCCCGGCCTTTGAAAATGCCGACAACAGGCTGATCGCCCTGAAGCTGGTGGAGTATGGTCTCAGCAGTGCGGTAATGTTTACCCCGGATGGCCATGTGGCACAGGTTGCCGATAGCTTGTGGAAGAAATCCGTGCTGGTTGAGCGCAGCCGCTTCCGGCCGCCGACCAAGCTGACCATGAATCTGCTCGACTGCGCCTGTGCTAAATTTGAGAAAGATACCGACCTCGATCCGCAGACGGTGATTGTGTTATCGGAAATGACACTGAAAAACCTGACAGGAGAAGAAGGCTCAGAGATTGACATGCAGGACTTTCTTGCCAGGGCGGATATCCTCTGCGCCCTGGGGAAAAACGTACTCATCTCAAACTATGGGGAGTACTATCGTCTGGCACAGTACCTGTTTCGTTATACCTCCAGTCCCATCGCACTTGCGATGGGACTGCCGTCATTACGTGAAATCTTTGATGAAAAATACTATGAGGCCTTGCCAGGCGGAATCCTTGAATCCTTTGGGCGGTTATTCAAGCATGATCTGCGGCTTTATGTTTGTCCGGAGCTTGATCCGAAAACCAGCGCACCCGTGAGTGTGGAAAGTATGCAGGTCGCGCCTCATTTACAGCATTTGTATGCTTACCTGCTGGAAAACGGTTTTGTTAAAAATCTGAATAGCGTTGATGAGAAATGTCTCAGCATTCATTCTGACCAGGTTTTAAAGCAGATCCAGAATGGTGATCCCGAGTGGGAGAAAGTAGTGCCAACCCAGGTTGTTAATATGATCAAGGAGAAAGGCCTGTTTAACTGGAGAAAGTAGCAAACATGATTCTTCATGGATGTTAATTGTTTGGAATCAGACAGGGGGGTGTAACATGTCTGCGGGTGAATATTGTAATCGTGAAGTGGTGGTGGTATCAAAAACCGAGCCGGTGCAAGAAGCCATCACGCTAATGCGAAACAATCATGTGGGTGATGTGGTTGTTGTCGAGCAAGCGAAGCACGGTGTCATTCCGGTTGGAATACTGACGGATCGGGATATCGTATTGGAAATACTGGCAGAGGATGTCGATCTAAATACAGTAAGTATTGGTGATGTAATGAGTTATGAACTCGTTACTGTCAATGAAAGTACTACACTGATAGATACGCTGAAACTCATGCGACAAAAAGGAATACGCAGAATCCCGGTGGTAAATGAGAAGGGGACCCTGGAAGGTTTATTGAGCGTGGATGACCTGCTGGAGCTGCTTGCTGAGCAATTAAACGACCTTGTTGCATTAATCAGCAAAGAGCAAAGTAGTGAGAGCAGGCGACGGAAATAATTACGGTAAAAATACAGATTATTTATCAGTATAAACATGAAGAATCAGTATCTAATGCTCAATTTCAGCTATCTAAGTCGCCAGTGTTTATGGCTGCTATTGTTATCCACGACAGTAGGTGGGCTTGTGGCGCAAGAAGACAAATTTATCGAATTACCGCAGCCGGTGCTCAAGGGTGATAAATCACTTACACAGTTGCTGCAACAGCGACGCTCGCTACGGGAATACAGTCGCGAGGCCTTGAGCTTGTCAGATGTCGGTCAATTACTCTGGGCAGCACAAGGAATTACCCATCCGCGCGGTTTACGTACCGCCCCATCGGCTGGCGCCTTGTATCCTTTGGAGCTTTATGTGGTTGCCGGAAATGTCAACGGGCTCGAGCAAGGTGTGTATCACTATCATATTCAGCAGCATCGACTGGAACGTCAGATCGCAGGTGACAAGCGTATAGGCCTGGGCAGGGCCTCAATGTGGCAAACCTGGATGGCCAAAGCCCCGGTGATTATTGTGTTTGGCGCCGATTATGAACGCACCGGTCAGAAATATGGTCTAAGGGCAAAGCGTTATGTTCATATGGAAGTAGGCCACGCCGCGCAAAATCTGTTTCTGCAGGCGGAGGATCTTGGACTGGCAACAGTCGTCGTCGGTGCGTTTGATGATGCGGTGGTGGGCGAGTTACTGGCTTTACCCAAAGAAATTGTGCCTTTATCTTTCATGCCTGTCGGCAGGAAACGTAACTGAGAAATAGATTGGCCGGGTTGGACAATCCGTGCTTGAGTTCTAGAATTAATAACACCCTGGTTGGTTTTATACCCTGTCACATAGAGTCGTATGGCTTCGCCATTATCCCGGTTTGGTTTCTATCTCCTGGTCAGTGTTGCCAGCATGACTATTGCGACCCAGGTGCAGGCCCAGCTTGAGCCTCGTGCTGGCAGCATTAGTACCGCCTTGCGTGGGCAACTGCAAAGCCCCGGCATCACAGGGATCAGTTCAAATCTGAATTGGCCGTTATTAAACGAGTTTTATGCTTCCGTGCAATACCAATCGCTATGGGTTAATGCCCTGGGGCCGACACCTAAAGCCTTACAGTGGCGCCGTTTGCTGCAAGCCGCGAATCATGAAGGGCTCGATCCGCGACACTATCACTGCGTCGAAATTGCGGAGTATTGGCAGAGTGAGGTTCCCTTTGAGCTGGCAAGCCTGGATCTTTTACTGACGGATGCTTTTTTACGTTACAGCGTGGATGTGAGTCACGGTCACCTCGCACCAGCTGATGTTGATCCATTATGGGATATCCCGCGGTCAAAAGCGGACCCGCTGGCGCTGTTGCGGGACACACTCATAAAAGCTGATTTTGAAGCCGCGGTACGTGATCTGCCGCCACCCCACCTGGGTTATCAACGCTTGCGACAAGCGCTGGCGCAATACCAGGAATTGGCCAGGCTGGGTGGCTGGCCGCCGCTTGCACCCTGACAATGGCTCGAATATGGCGCTTCTGATCCGGAGGTTCGCTTTCTGCGTAAACGCCTCATGGTTGAGGGTGATTTGGAATTGAGACCGGTCAGGGACGAATTAATTTTCGATCGG
>JAHEIJ010000138.1 GCA_024639445.1 Gammaproteobacteria bacterium | reverse complement strand
CTGGCCCAGTACCGGCTCCAGAATCAAAATCTGGACCGGCGCCTGCAGGCTGCACTGCGTCAACACCTGGGTCAGCATCATCAGCAAGTGCAACATCTCGCCCATGCACTGGATACTGTGAGCCCGTTGGCAACTTTGTCGCGAGGTTACGCCATTGTGACGGCATCCAATGATAAAATTCTACGCAACGCTGCCGATGTAAGAATCGGTGAGACAATTCATACCCGACTGGCCAGGGGCCGACTGGAATCAACCGTAACCAAAGTCGATGATGCACAAGACGATTAAATTCACGCTATTGCTTTTGCTATATGCGGCACCATTGGCGCTGCGCGCCGAAGTGTTGTTTCCCCAGGCCAATGCGGTACCGGGTGGGATCGCGATCGTTAAACTGGACTCAACCCTGCAACCGGCACCGGCAGTGTATTACGGCAAACGTCGTGTACTGGTTCGTCGTAACTCTGAAAACTGGGAAGCTGTGGTCGGCATACCGCTAAGCGCCAAAGCCGGCATACATCAACTCAAGGTAAAATCCGTTAACGGTAAAACCTATTACCGCGAGTTCTCCGTCACCACCAAGGACTATGCCACGCAACACATCACCTTGAAGAACAAACGCATGGTCAATCCTTATGCCAAGGATCTGGATCGCATCCGCAAGGAAAAGAAAATTATTATTAAAGCCTTGAGAACCTGGTCCGACAATCCCGATGTGCAAACGCAATTTATCCTGCCGGTGGATGGGCAACTCGGCAGTCCCTTTGGTTTACGCCGCTTCTTTAATGGCGAGCCCCGTCGACCCCACAGCGGCCTGGATATCGCCGCACCGGAAGGCGCGCTGATTCGCTCACCGGCCGATGGCGTTGTGGTCAATACCGGTGATTATTTCTTTAATGGCAACTCGGTGTTTGTCGATCACGGCCAGGGACTGGTAACCATGTTTTGTCATTTGAGTGAGACCGAGGTGGAACCCGGGACAGTGGTGAAACAGGGTGATGTACTTGGCAAGGTCGGTATGACCGGCCGTGTTACCGGCCCGCACCTGCACTGGGGGGTAAGTCTTAACAACACGCGGGTCGAGCCCAAACTTTTCCTGCAACTCAACTGACACTGCAGCATATTGAAGTCCATACCGCCCTGGGTGTGCTGGATTGCACAAGATGCCGACGGTGCCTGGTGGGGCTACAGTGTCGAACCACTGCAATACGATAAGGGTTGGTACGAAAACGAAGTCGGGGACCGCATCAAGCTTCAGCAGGACACACCCAATCCGGACTGGCGTTACAGCCTGCGCCGACACTCTAATTGAACGAGCTAGTCTGTTTCCCGTTCAATACTGCAACAATGTCGGGTCTTGTCAGCCTCGGTGGTGAGGATGGCCCCGGTCACCGGGTTAGGCCGAAACGTAGTACACCCCTTTAATCCCATGTCATAGGCCTGTTGATACAGGGTCTGAAACTCGTTAAAAGAAAAATACTCCGGCACATTGATGGTCTTGGAGATTGCGCTATCCACATAGGGCTGGATCGCCGCCTGCATATCCAGGTGTGCTTGCGGCAGCAGGCGATTGTTTTCCACAAAATAATGGGGCAAGGGTTGATCCCCATGCACCTGTTGCCAGGCACGAAAGGCATAGTCAGTGAGCGAATAGGTTTTGTAACTGCCGTCCAGTTGCAGGATCTTGCGTTGATAATCATAGTGGAACACCGGTTCCAGGCCACTGGAAATATTATTCGCCAACAAGCTGATGGTACCGGCAGGGGCAATCGCTGTCAGATGACTGTTGCGAATTCCATAGGCAGCAATATCCTGCTGGATATCCTCAGGTAGTGATTGAATAAAAGGCTGCTGACAATAAGCCTCTTTATCGAACAGGGGAAAGGATCCCTTCTCTCGCGCCAACGATATCGAACTGCGATATGCGGCATGACAAATGGCTTGCATGATTTCGCCTGCTTTCTCATACGAATCCGGCTCGCCGTAGCGGATCCCCAGCATAATCAAGGTATCGGCCAGCCCCGTTATGCCAAGGCCGATTCGCCGAGTGGCCAGTGCCTGTCGACGCTGTGCCTCTAACGGAAACTGCGACAGATTAATCACATTGTCGAGCAGGCGTACTGCAATTTCGACGGTCTTGCTAATGGCCTGCATATCCAGTTCCACACCAAGACTGAACGGTTGTTGTACAAACTGGGTCAGATTGATAGAACCCAGATTACAGGCGCCATAGGGCGGCAACGGGATCTCACCACAGGGATTGGTAGCGCTGATTTGTTCACGGTACCCAAGGTTGTTTTGTTGATTAATGCGATCGATGAACAACACACCGGGCTCGGCGAAGTTATAATTTGCCTGCATGATTTTCTGCCACAGGGCCCGTGCCTTAACAACTTTCAGTACCCGGCAATCCTGCTCATCCGGGCTTCCTGACCAGACGCGCCGCACTACCATTTGACCGCCACTGGTTTCCTCATTCAGGTGTTTCGCCGGAAACACCAGTGGCCAGTCTGCATCGTGCTTCAGAGCCTGCATGAAATCATCGCTGATTAACACTGACAGGTTGAAGTGCCTTAATTCGTGTGGGTCTTTTTTGGTGTCAATGAAGGCTTCGATATCCGGATGATCGCAACGCAGTGTCGCCATCATGGCGCCGCGGCGGGCCCCGGTGGACAACAGCGTGCCGCAGGTGCTGTCCCAGATCCGCATAAACGAGACCGGCCCGGAGGCGATACCGCCAACCCGTTTGGCTCGGGTTCCCTGTGGGCGCAGGGTGGAAAAGTCATAACCGACTCCACCACCCTGTTGCATGGTCAGGGCGCCTTCCTTGAGGGCATCGAATATACCGTCCATGGAATCGTCAATCGATCCCATGACGAAACAATTAAACAGCGTTACGTCATGCTGGGTCCCGGCACCGGCCAGAATGCGACCGCCGGGCAGAAACCGGAAATGCTCAAGCGAGTGATAAAACAGATCAGCCCAGTGTTCCTGGTAATGTTCTTCCACACCGGCAACGGCTCCCGCCACTCTTCGCCAGGTGTCTTCAATCGTTTGATCATGACTGGTATCGCCATCCCGGTAGCGGTACTTGCTGTCCCAGACTTGTTCGGAAACCAGCGTGCTGAATGGAGGTGATGACATGCCTATTGCTAATAATTGTTATGGTTTTAATAGGTGATTCTTAATGGTAGCAAAGGGGCTGAGTTTACCCTTTTATACAAACCATTGGGTGTAATCTGACAACTTTTCGTGCCAGGCCCGCCTTGTCGGCTGCCTCTACCACGGCACTCACATCCTTGTAGGCACCTGGCGCTTCCTCCGCTACCCCACGCAAGGATGGACTGAGAATCAGGATGCCGCGTTCGGCCAGTTCATCGATCAGCGCCCGACCCCGCCATTGCCGCTTGGCCTGATGGCGGCTCATGGCGCGACCGGCACCATGACAGGCCGAGCTGTAGGCCTGTTGCTCACTTTGTTGGGTACCGGCAAGTATATATGACGCCGTCCCCATGGAGCCGCCAATGATGACTGGTTGGCCCACGCGGCGTAATGGTTCGGGCACATCAGGATGATCCGGGCCAAAGGCTCGCGTCGCACCTTTGCGATGTACAAACAACTCACGCTTTACACCGTCAATCTCGTGTATTTCCTGTTTGCAGGTATTGTGGGAAACATCGTAGAGCAACTGCAGCTTGGCTTCGGGTATCACCTGGGCAAAAACCTGGCGGGTCAAGTGGGTAATGATTTGCCGGTTTGCCAGGGCACAATTGATCCCCGCCCGCATGGCACCCAGATAAGCCTGTCCAACTTCGGAGTTGATCGGGGCACAGGCCAGTTCCCGATCCGGCAGACGAATATCGTGTTGGCCGGCAGTGATCGCCATGGATTTGAGAAACTCAGTGCCAATCTGGTGCCCCAGTCCGCGCGAGCCACAATGGATGCTGACCACAACATCGCCTTCTTGCAGGCCATAGGCGTTTGCAATCTTGGCATCATAAACCGCCGCCACATACTGCACTTCCAGATAATGATTGCCCGACCCGAGCGTACCCATTTCATCCCGCTGGCGTTTCTTGGCACGGTCCGAGACCTTGCCTGAATCCGCACCGGACATACAACCGTGTTCCTCTATCCGTTGAAGATCTTCCGGCAGACCAAAGCCCTGCTCCACCGCCCATTGCGCTCCGCCCTTCAGCATGGCATTCATACCGGCATGGTTAAGATGAATATGCCCGGTACTGCCGACGCCTGCCGGAACATCCCGAAACAGGCCATCCGCCAGGGCGTGTTTGCTGTTTTCTACATCCGGTTTGCGCAGGCCGGTCAACAGGGTACGCACGCCGCAGGAAATATCAAAGCCGACACCGCCGGCCGAGATAACACCGCCCTGCTCGGGATCAAAAGCCGCCACGCCGCCAATCGGAAAACCGTAACCCCAATGCGCATCCGGCATGGCGTAGGCTGCCTGCACAATGCCTGGCAACATCGCCACATTGCAACTCTGTTCGTACACCTTCTCATCCATGTCGCGCATCAAAGGCTCATCGGCATATAAAATGGCCGGCACACGCATGTCCCCATGCGGTTCAATCCGCCAGGTATATTCCGCCACGTGATTTAACAGATTCAGATCCATGCTACTTACCTACACATCCACGACGCATTGTGACAACCAACTGCCATCCGCATGTTGTGCTACCTTGAGTTCCGTATAGGTAGCTCCCTTGATTTCAACCGTGGGCTGATGGCGGGATACATCTATCTTTTCCCCCCAGGCACGACCCGTTAGCTGATGGTCCTGCAAATTGACTTGATACCGACTGAACAGCATTTTGCGGGTCGCCATTTCAAAGATAATAGCATTGAGCCAATCTACCAGCAGCAGTTCATGATCTGGCGCAGAACAACTGACATCAACCGCCTGTTGCGCCTGGATCAGTTCGGGTTCAGTAATCACCGCAGTGAGGGCAAGAGCGGTCTGTTCAAAGGCTTCCGACAGATTTCGACCTCGGCCACGTATACCGATGTCTGCCATGTGATAGAAGTGTTCCCAGCCTGTTTGCGACATAGGCTTTTCGAGCAGCGACAATATCAAATCCTGTTTCAGAGTATGGCACGTAGACAGCAAGCTGACAGAACGCGAATGCCTTTCAACAAACTACGCCCGATTGAAGCAGCATGGACTGGTGTTTGTTCCCGGGAATTATTTACGCGAGGTGAACTTGCGCAAGCGCTTGCGTTTTTCCACCTGGCGCTTGGTGAGGACATTTTTCTTACCGGCAAAGGGATTCTTGCCACTTTTGAATTCGACTCGAATCGGCGTGCCTTGCAGCTTGAGGTGTTTCTGAAAGCCGTTCATTAAGTAGCGTCGGTAGGCGTCGGGTACCGCTTCAGTCTGGGTGCCATGAATCACAATGAGGGGTGGGTTCTTCCCGCCCTGGTGGGCATAGCGCAGTTTAATACGCCGGCCTTTGACCACGGGTGGTGCATGAGCGCTGACCATGTCTTCCAGCAGATTGGTCAAGCGGTTAGTGGACATATCCAGCATGGCGGAATCATAGGCGGTTAATACCGAATCGAACAGGTTACCAACACCACTGCCATGCAAAGCGGAAATATAATGAATACTGGCGAAGGTGAGAAATGGCAATTTGAATTCAATCTCACGCTTCACCTTGTCGCGCTGATCACGATCCAGCCCATCCCATTTGTTGACCGCAATAACCAACGCCCGACCCGTGTCGAGAATAAAACCAAACAAGGTCGCATCCTGCTCACTGATGCCTTCCTGCCCATCAAGCAGCATGATGACCACGTGGGCATCTTCGATCGCCTGCATGGCCTTGATGACACTGAACTTCTCTACCGCTTCCTTGACCCGGCTGCGACGTCGAATTCCGGCAGTATCGATCAGCGTATACGTCTGGCCTTCGCGTTCAAACGGCAGATGGATCGCGTCGCGGGTGGTCCCGGGCATGTCATAGGTTACCACCCGCTCTTCACCCAGAATGCGGTTCACCAAGGTAGACTTGCCAACATTGGGCCGACCAACAATGGCAATGCGAATGCCTTGTTGTGCCTCTTCTTCTTCGGTGAGAGTCTCTTCTTCCGGTAACTCGCCCAACACCTGATTTATCAGGGCACGAACACCACGCCCATGGGAAGCGGTAATCGCATGCGGTTCACCCAGGCCCATGGCATAGAACTCCGCGGTGACCATTT
>JAHEIJ010000137.1 GCA_024639445.1 Gammaproteobacteria bacterium | reverse complement strand
GCGTAGCCCACTTCGATCAGGGTTCCGCCGGTAAAATCCAGGCCAAAATTAAGGCCACGGACCGCCAGCGAACCGATGGAAATACCGATCAGCAATAACGAGAACACCATGGCAAGCTTGCGCTTGCCCATGAAGTCAATGTTGGTTGGCTTTTTAAATATTTGCATAACTGAATTTCACATCAAAATTAAATGGACAGTTTGTTGATCTTGCGACCCGCGACAAATAAATTCACGATGGCGCGCGTACCCATGATGGCGGTAAACATGGAAGTCACAATGCCGATAGACAGGGTAATCGCAAAGCCTTTAATCGGACCGGTACCAAAAATAAACAACACCACTGCGGCAATCAGCGTAGTGATATTGGCATCAGCAATGGTGGACAGGGCCTTTTCATAACCCGCATTGATACTCGATTGCGGCGTATTGCCGTTACGCAGTTCCTCGCGAATACGCTCGAAGATCAGCACATTGGCATCCACTGCCATACCCACGGTCAGGACAATCCCGGCGATGCCCGGCAATGTCAGGGTCGCCTGCAACATGGAAAGGACGGCCACAATCAGCACCAGGTTCACAAGCAGTGCTGTATCGGCCACCAGGCCGAAACCGCGATACCAGATCACCATGAACACCACTACAAACAGCATGCCGATGACCACTGAGCGGGTACCCTGTTTAATATTATCTGCTCCCAGAGTGGGCCCGATAGTACGCTCTTCAACGATACGAATCGGTGCCGCCAGGGCGCCGGCGCGGAGTAATAGTGCCAGGTCGCGGGCTTCATTCACGCTGTCGAGGCCGGTAATCTGGAAACGCTTGCTGAACACACCCTGGATAGTCGCTACGTTAATGACCTCTTCCACCTTGCGAGTCTTGGTCACCAGCTCGCCATTAATCTTTTTGGTGTCGCTCTTGTGCTCAATGAATACCACCGCCATGGGCTTGCCAAGATTTTCCTTGGTGGTTTTTCCCATCGCCTTGGCACCGGCGCCATCCAGATTAATGAATACCGCCGGACTGGCTGAATCCTGGTCGAAACCGGAGTTGGCATGGGTGATGCGGTCCCCGGTAATGATGACGCGCTTTTTAAGCAGAATCGGATTACCGTTACGTTCTTTATATAAGCGTGTGCCTGCTGGCACTTTACCGGCCAGGGCCTCCTGCACACTCTGTTCGACTGCCACCAATCGAAATTCCAGGGTGGCCGTGGCGCTAAGAATCTCCTTGGCGCGGGCGCTGTCCTGAATGCCGGGGAGTTGCACCACAATACGATCATCGCCCTGTTGCTGAATCACCGGTTCGGCCACACCCAGTTCGTTCACCCGGTTGCGCAATGTCGTGATGTTCTGTTGCAGGGCGCCTTTTTTGATCTCCCGGATCGCCGGTTCACTCAGGCTGGCGCGCAGCAGGAAGGTGGCGCCTTCTTCGGTATCGGTGAGTTCCAGTTCACGGAATTCACGACGAATGACATCCCCTGCTTTATCGCGGTTTTCACTGTCGCGGAATTTCAACTCGAGTGCCTCACCTCGCTGGCTAATGGTGAGATAGCGAACCTTATTGCTGCGTAACAAGCCTCGTAAATCGTTAACATAACGCTCGTAGGCTTGCTTCATTACGGTTTCGGTATCCACCTCCATCAGGAAGTGCAGGCCCCCGCGCAAATCGAGCCCCAGATACATGGGCTTGGCATTGATGTTTTCCAGCCAGGCCGGGGCCGCGCTGGCCAGGTTCAAGGCGACGGTATAGTCCTCACCCAGCATATTGCGGATCAGCTCATTACTTTTTAGCTGGTCCTCGATATTTTCGAAACGCACCAGTAGACCCTTGTCATCCAGCACAATGCTGCGCACCGGAACCTGATTACCCTGCAGCAGGTTCTGTACTTGTGAATAGGTACTGTTATCGACCTGGGTAGTGCGAGTGGCGGAAATCTGGATGGCCGGATCAGAACCGTACAGGTTAGGCAGTGCATAGATGGTCCCGACGACCAACACAACCAGGATTAAAAGGTATTTCCACAGCGGATAGCGATTCAACATGCTGGAGTATCTCGTTTGATGGTTTTGCTCATTGCGTTGTGCACACAACGACTGTGTCGCGGAGCCTGCCGGCTCCGCTTAACACTTTTATTACTTTAGTTATTTTTCGCCGGCGGCTTTGAGGCTGCCTTTTGGCAACACGGTGGCAACAGCCTGTTTTTGTAATCGCACGGTGACGTTATCTGCCAGTTCGACACTGATATATTCATCACCCACATCCGTGACCTTGCCGAGGATACCTCCATTGGTCACGACTTCATCGCCCTTCGCCAGTGCGGAAACCAGATTGCGGTGTTCCTTGGCGCGTTTCTGCTGGGGCCGAATCAGGATGAAATAGAAAATCAGGATAAAACCGCCAAAGAAAATCAGCGAAGATAGCGGATCACCCTGTGAGGCTGCCGGTGCCGCTTCAGCGTATGCATCAGAAATCAGAAAGCTCATTGAATTACCTTTTCTCTTTGTCGTTTGAAAATTCGTAATAAGCGGGTTGCTTTTAAGCGGCGGTATTATGACACAGGCGGCGCGTCTTGGGCGCGTCTGGCATAAAAATCCGCCACGAAATCCTCCAACCCTCCGGTGGCAATGGCATTCCGTAAAGCACGCATAAGTTTCTGATAATAATAGAGGTTATGAATGGTATTCAGGCGCGAGCCCAGAATTTCGCCTGCCTTGTCCAGATGCCGCAAGTAGGCCCGGCTGTAATTCCGGCATGTGTAGCAGTCACAATGCTCATCCAGTGGCCGGGTGTCCCGCTGGAATTGGCTGTTGCGGATTCGAATCATACCCGTCGAGGTAAACAAATAACCGTTACGCGCGTTGCGGGTGGGCAGCACGCAGTCAAACATATCCACGCCGCGTCGCACGGCATCTACCAGATCCTCCGGTGTCCCCACGCCCATGAGGTAACGGGGTTTGTCCTGGGGCATTGACGGCATGAGTGTATCCAGAATATGCAGCATCTCCTCTTTTGGCTCGCCCACCGATAGACCACCGATGGCATAGCCATCAAAGCCGATTTCCGTCAGACCTTGCAAGGATATCTCACGCAAGGATGGATACATGCCGCCCTGCACAATGCCGAACAAGGCCGAAGCATGATCCCCGTGAGCTTGTTTACTGCGTGCCGCCCAACGCAGTGACAATTCCATGGAGTCGCGCGCTTCCTGCTCGGTGGCCGGATAAGGCGTACATTCATCAAAAATCATGATGATGTCGGAACCGAGGGCATGTTGCACCGCGATGGATTCTTCCGGCCCCAGGAAGACCTTCTCGCCATCCACCGGTGAATTGAAGCGTACTCCCTCTTCGCTAATCTTTGCCGCGCTCGGCATCCTCGACTCCGGCTTCCTGCTTTGTTCTAACTCCTGCATCCCTGCAGTCGTGACTCCTACGGCACTCGCACCTCCCTGTGCATCGCTCCTCCCCAACGACCACACCTGGAAGCCCCCCGAGTCCGTCAGGATGGGGCCGTCCCAATGCATAAAGTCATGCAGATCCCCATGGGCCTGGACGACCTCCGTGCCCGGCCGGAGCATGAGATGGAAGGTATTGCCCAGAATAATTTCTGCTCCAACCTCACGCAATTCCTCCGGGGTCATGGCCTTGACCGTGCCATAGGTTCCCACCGGCATGAACACCGGGGTTTCCACCGTGCCACGCTCAAAGGTCAAACGTCCCCGCCGTGCCGCGCCCTGATGATTTAAAACTTCAAATTTCACACTCGCCTCTTAATTCTTTTCCTCGTCCCTCGTCCCTCGTCCCTCGTCCCTCGTCACTCGTCCCTTTGGTGTTAATGAACATCGCATCACCATAGCTGAAAAAGCGATAACGCTCAGCCACGGCATGCCGATAGGCACGCATGATATTGTCATGACCCGCAAACGCACTGACCAGCATCAACAGGGTTGATTCGGATAGATGAAAATTGGTCAGCAACGCATCGACGACCCGAAAATGATAACCCGGGGTGATAAAAATATCCGTCTCGCCAGTATAGGCCGCGAGCTCGCCAGCCTGGGCAGCGGTTTCCAGACAACGCACACTGGTCGTTCCCACGGCGATAACACGTCCGCCGCGTGCCCGGGTTTTGCTGACAGCCTGCAATACCTCTTCATTGAGATGCATCCACTCCGAATGCATCTGGTGTTCATCGATATCATCGACCCGTACCGGTTGAAACGTGCCGGCACCCACATGCAATGTGACAAAAACAATCTCCACGCCCTGACGCTCGATGTTTTGCAACATGGCTTCATCAAAATGCAAACCGGCGGTGGGTGCCGCAACTGCACCATGCTCGCGGGCATAAACGGTCTGATACCGTTCTCGATCCGTCTTGATATCTTCACGTTCAATATAGGGCGGTAGGGGCATGTGACCCAGCCGATCCAGGATCGCCGTCACATCGGCTTCAGGCTGATCCCCGTCGCTGAACTTCAGGACGAAAAAATCACCCTCACGCCTGACAACTTCTGCCACTACCCCGTCATCAAAGAGTAATTGACGCCCCGGCCTGGGTGACTTGCTTGCCCGGACATGTGCCAGTAGCTCATCGTGGCCAAGCAAGCGCTCCACCAACACCTCGACCTTGCCGCCGCTGTCTTTTTGACCCAATAATCGAGCCGGAATCACCCGCGTGTCGTTCAATACCAGCAGGTCACCCGGCTGCAACAGAGAAGGGAAATCACTGAACTGCAGGTCCGTGATCTGTCCCGTATCGGCCTGTAGCTGCAACAGGCGGCTCGCCGGCCGCTGCTCGGTCGGATGCTGGGCAATCAGCTCAGATGGCAACTCAAACTGGAAATCACTGCGTCGCATGGCGCGCGAGCATAGCAGTTTGGCTTTTACAACACCATGCGAGCTACCTATAATAGGCGCCTTCGTATTGGCCGAGTGGTGGAATTGGTAGACACGCAGCACTCAAAATGCTGTGCCTTCGGGCGTGTCGGTTCGAGTCCGACCTCGGCTACCATTTATTATTTATTATTCCCGTTTGCCCAAACCATATCATCAGACTGTCGTCAAGGGACGCGTGTCACGCTTTGGTCAGGTATAATTGGGAGTTCTGACAATCATCAAGAAACTGATTCATGAATGCTGAAGTAAAAATTACCCCTTCCAACCGTCTGTTGGATCGTCCTCTGCCTGATGACAAACGTCTGCGGTCCCGCGTCAAACTGTTTGGCAATATTCTTGGCCAGATATTGCACGATCATGCCGGTGACAAAGTATTTAATGCTGTGGAAACCTTGCGTAAAGGTCATATTAGTCTGCTCAAAGCGGATGATCTCCGCAAACGCCAGCGTCTTGCGGCACTGGTTGAGTCACTGGACCCGGAGTCCCTTGCCCATGTCGTGCGTTCCTTTAGCATTTACTTCAGCCTGGTGAATATCGCCGAAGAGGCTTATCAACATAAACAACGCCGTCGTGAAGTCAGTCGCGATGGTCCGTTATGGGTGGGTTCATTTGATGCCACCATGCGTGAGTTCTACCAGGAGGGTATTTCCGCCGAACAGGTGCAATCCTTACTGGATCACCTGGCCTATATCCCGGTCTTTACCGCCCACCCCACCGAATCAAAACGGCGAACCACCCTGGAAGCATTGCGACGGATTTTTATCATCAGTGAAGATCTGGAAGCTACACGTCTTTCACGCATCCAGAAAGATGACATCGAGGCAAAGCTGGAACGCCACATTCGTATCCTGTATGAATCCAATGAGGTACGGATCAGCAAGCTGAAAGTCATCGACGAAGTCAGCAATGGCCTTTATTATTTTCGTGAGTGCCTGTTTGCCTCGGTACCCGAAACCTACCGTTATCTGGAAAACGCGATTCACCGGACTTATGGCACTGATCATGATGCATCGGAAATTAAAGTCCCAAGCTTTATTCGCTTTGGCTCCTGGATCGGTGGCGATCGCGATGGTAACCCGTTCGTCAAACCGGAAACCACCGCCACTGCAGTCAGACTTCAATCTCGTGAAGTCCTGCTTGAATATTATGGCCGTATCAAGGCACTACAAAAGATTCTGACACTCTCAACTGATTTTGTTCAGCCATCTGAAGGTATGCTGGCCAGCCTGGCAAGGGATGAGGCTGACATGCCGGAGACTTTTACCAACAAACCCGAGCAGTACAAAACAGAGCCGTACCGCCGCAAACTGGTATTGATGCAGCGACGCATCGAA
>JAHEIJ010000136.1 GCA_024639445.1 Gammaproteobacteria bacterium | reverse complement strand
TGAGCGGTTTTATTCTGGCGACCAACTTATCCTGGCTGAAGCTGATGGATATCATCGGTGCCATGACGCTTTCCAGCCTGGTATGGGTGCGCGGTCGGTTCATGGCCGCCCGCGAAGCCATTCGCGCCCGCCGTGCCAGGCGCGAGCGCGAGTCGACCTACAAGGTGAAGGTCGAACCCAAGGTCGAACAACAGGTGAAGCGCAAACCACCGGTGATCAAGAAACCGGAACAACCGGTCAAACAGAGTGAGCGAGTGGAACGGGAGAGACAGGTACCGCTGTTTTCCACCGAGATGGATTCCGCTTTGCCGGCCTTGTCATTACTGGATGAGGCGACGCCAAATAAATACCGCATGTCGGAAGAGGCCTTACAGGCCATGTCACGGCTGGTGGAGAGTAAGTTGCGGGACTTCGGGGTCGAGGTGCGGGTAGAAGAAGTGCATCCCGGTCCGGTGATCACCCGCTTTGAATTACAGCCCGCCCCGGGGGTAAAGGTCAGCCAGATCACTAACCTGGCCAAAGATCTGGCGCGGTCCCTTTCGGCCATTAGCGTGAGGGTGGTGGAGGTTATTCCGGGTAAGACCACCGTAGGTTTGGAGATCCCCAATGAACAGCGGGAAATCGTACGCCTGAGTGAAGCCCTCAAGTCGAGTGAATTTGCCGATGCCAAATCACCATTGACCCTGGCGCTGGGCAAGGACATCAGTGGTCAACCGGTGGTGGCGGATCTGGCACGCATGCCACATTTGCTGGTGGCCGGCACCACCGGTGCGGGGAAATCGGTGGCCTTGAACGCCATGATTCTGAGCCTGTTGTACAACGCCAGCCCCAAGGATGTGCGCCTGATCATGATTGATCCCAAGATGCTGGAATTGTCCGTGTATGAAGGCATTCCCCATCTGCTGGCGCCGGTGGTCACCGACATGAAAGAAGCCGCCAATGCCCTGCGCTGGTGTGTGGCGGAAATGGATCAACGTTACCGTTTGATGTCGCAACTCAAGGTGCGCAACATCGGTGGCTTTAACCGCAAGATTGCCGAAGCCAGGGCCGCGAAGAAGCCCATCATGGATCCTTTTCATCCGGCGGATTCGGAATTGCCGGCGCAGGAGCTGCAGCCGCTGCCTTATGTGGTCGTAGTGGTGGACGAACTGGCCGATATGATGATGGTGGTCGGCAAGAAAGTCGAAGAGCTGATTGCCCGCCTGGCGCAAAAAGCCCGTGCTTCCGGAATTCATCTGGTGCTTGCGACCCAGCGTCCGTCGGTGGATGTGCTGACCGGTCTCATCAAGGCTAATATTCCGACCCGCATTGCCTTCCAGGTATCCTCCCGCGTCGATTCTCGCACGATCCTGGATCAAATGGGCGCCGAACAACTGATGGGACATGGTGACATGCTTTATCTACCGCCTGGAACGGCAGTACCAACCCGCATTCATGGCGCCTTTGTGGATGATCATGAAGTCCATAAAGTCGTTAAGAGCCTGAAAGAAAGTGCCCGGCCGCAGTATCTTGATGATGTCCTGGCTGCTCCTGCCGAGACCGATGCAAGCGGGATGGCTACCGGAATCGCAGATACGGAAGCCGATCCCCTTTATGATCAGGCTGTGCGCATAGTGACCGAAACGCGACGTGCGTCTATCTCCGGTGTGCAACGGCGTTTAAAGATTGGGTACAATCGTGCCGCTCGCATGGTCGAAGCCATGGAGCAGGCCGGTATCGTCGGTCCGCTTGAAGCCAACGGCAGCCGCGAAGTGTTGGCACCACCACCGCCGGAAAATTGAGTTTTATGAAACTGTTACTCGTTATTGTTTCCTTACTGTTTGCCATTAATGTTCAGGCGCAAACGCTGCAGATGCGGTTTTCCGGTCTGGATAGCTTCAGTGCCGAATTCAACCAGAAACTGTTTGATGCCGATCAGGTGATGCAGGAAGAGAGCAGCGGCATGTTGCGGGTGCAGCGCCCGAACCGTTTTAACCTCGAGTATCGTCAGCCCTATTACCAGTTGTACATTGCCGATGGCAGGGAACTGTATTTCTATGACAAGGATCTGGAACAGGTCACGGTGAAGGCGCAGGAAGGCATGCTGGATAATACGCCGGCGATGTTACTCAGCAATCCCGCCAAGCTGGATCAGCTTTATCACGTCAAGCCGCAGGGCGAAGAGGGTGGCCTCTTCTGGTACGAACTCATCCCCAAGCAGGAAGGCGGCAGTTTTGAGCGTATTAACCTCGCGTTCAAGGATAATCATTTACGCATCATGGAATTGCAGGACAGTTTCAGTCAGACCACGCGCCTGATGTTTAAAAATATTAAGCGCAATCCCGACTTGGATCCCAAGCTGTTTCAATTTACTCCACCCAAGGGTGTGGATGTAATTCGCCAGTAAGTTCATGGCTCAGACCGACGACATGTTCAAGGCGGCTTCCCCGGCAGATGCCGCCCAGGCTGTCTGGCAACCCCTGGCGGATCGCATGCGGCCGCAAAGCCTGGATGAAATCGCAGGCCAGGAGCACCTACTGGCACCCGACAAGCCGCTTTACCAGGCGATTGAAGCCGGTAAGTTACACTCGATGATTTTCTGGGGACCACCCGGGACCGGGAAAACCACGTTGTCACGCATGATTGCACGTTATTGTGATGCCGAATTTATCAGCCTCTCTGCCGTCCTGTCGGGTGTGAAGGACATCCGCACTGCAGTCGACAAGGCCCGTGCACTGCGTGAGACACAAGGCAAACCAAGTGTGTTGTTCGTGGATGAAGTGCACCGTTTTAACAAGGCGCAGCAAGATGCCTTTTTACCCTTTGTAGAAGACGGTACCATCACTTTTATCGGTGCGACCACAGAGAATCCTTCGTTTGAACTCAACAATGCCTTACTTTCACGTGCGCGCGTGTATGTTTTAAAGGCATTGCAACCTGACGATCTGCTGCAAGTAATCGACAACGCTTTGACCGACCAGGAACGTGGTCTGGGTGACAAGGCAATTGATCTTGCCGACGAGCTGAAACAGCGTCTGGCCGTGATTGCCGATGGTGATGCCCGTCGCGCCCTCAATCTGCTGGAAATTGCCGCCGATCTGGCAACGGAAGAGAATGGCCGCAACGTGATCTCCACGGCCACGCTGGATGAAGTCCTCAGCACCGGGGTACGGCGCTTTGATAAACAGGGCGAAGCTTTTTATGATCAGATTTCCGCTTTGCATAAGTCGGTGCGCGGTTCCGCACCCGATGCGGCGTTATACTGGCTGGTGCGTATGTTGGATGGAGGCTGTGATCCTTTATATATATCTCGTCGGGTGGTGCGCATGGCCAGTGAGGACATTGGCAATGCTGATCCGCGTGCCCTGACCCTGGCGCTGGAAGCCTGGGATGTGCAGGAACGCCTGGGTAGCCCGGAAGGGGAACTGGCGATTGCGCAAGCGGTGGTTTACATGGCCTGCGCCGCCAAGAGTAATGCAGTCTATACCGCCTTTAACCAGGCGATGGCGGATGTGAAAGAGTCCGGTTCAGCGGAAGTGCCGCTGCATTTACGCAATGCGCCAACACAGCTAATGAAAGAACTGGATTATGGCAAGGCGTATCGCTATGCGCATGATGAACCGGAAGCCTATGCCGCCGGCGAATCCTATTTTCCCGAAGAGGTGGGTGAACGCCAGTATTACAAACCGGTAGCGCGTGGTCTGGAAATCAAGATTGCGGAAAAACTGGCGCACTTAAGAGAACAAGACAAGAAAGCGGGCAAACAAGAGTAATGTTGAAACAGCTTGTAATGATTGCCGGCGGTGGTGCCGTAGGGGCGGTGATGCGCTTTTTGGTCTCTACCGGTGTACATCGTGTTGCCGGACGTGATTTCCCCTATGGTACCCTCAGCGTAAATATGATCGGCTCCTTATTAATCGGCTTCCTTTATATTTACCTGATTGAACGCGCGAGCCTTGGTGCCGAATGGCGAGCTTTGTTAATCATAGGTTTTCTCGGCGCCTTCACGACATTTTCAACTTTTTCCATGGAAACATTAAATCTGATAGAAAACAGCGAACTCGCTAAGGCGGCAAGTAATGTGTTACTGAGTGTCGTCCTTTGTTTGTTCGCGACTTGGGTGGGCGTCCTCGTGGGGAGACAATTATGAATAACAACCAGGTTACGATGGTGCGGGTATATCTCACCGAAGGCGAAGCACAGTTGAAGAGTTTGCTCACACGACTCCGCAACTGGGAGAAATTGCGTGGCGTTACGGTGTTTCGCGGCATCTCCGGTTTTGGTGACTCGGGGGTAATACATGGTGCGGATATCATCGACTTATCCATGAACCTGCCGCTGGTCGTTGAGTTTTTTGACGAACCGGAAAAGATTGAAGTCATCGTTGAACATTTGAATGAAACCATCAAGCCGGGCCATATTGTTACCTGGTCCGCGAATGTGAACGGCTAAATAAAAATAAAGGTAAAGCATGCTCGACCCCAAACTATTACGAAGTGATTTAGCGTTTTGTCAGCAGCAACTGGCCCGTCGCGGTTATGAACTTGATACTGATATGTTCAATGCTCTGGAAGACAAGCGCAAAAACCTGCAGGTCAAGACCCAGGAATTGCAAAAAGAACGCAATGCCAAGTCCAAGGCGATTGGTCAGGCCAAAGCCAAGGGTGAAGATGCCAGTGCCATCCTGGCAGAAGTTTCCGAGTTGGGTGATAAGCTCAAAGGGGCAGAAGAGGAACTCAATAAATATCAAACTCAACTAAACGACCTGCTGATGGGAATCCCCAACCTGCCGCATGAAAGTACACCTGACGGCAAGGCTGAAGATGATAATGTGGAAGTGCGCAAGTGGGGCGAACCGCGCCAGTTTGATTTCGAGGTGCGCGATCATGTGGATGTGGGTGAAGCGCTGGGGCAACTGGATTTTGAAACCGCCGCCAAGATTACCGGCTCCCGTTTTGCGGTGATGAGTGGCGGGATTGCGCGCCTGCATCGCGCCTTGATCCAGTTTATGCTGGATCTGCATACCAGTGAGCACGGTTATACCGAAACCTATGTACCGTATATCGTCAATGCCGACAGCCTGCGCGGCACCGGTCAGTTACCCAAGTTTGAGGAAGACCTGTTCAAGGTCCGGCATGAAAACAACTATTACCTGATTCCCACAGCGGAAGTTCCGGTGACCAACATCGTGCGTGATGTGATCGTCGAGGATGATTACATGCCACGTAAATACGTTTGTCATACGCCGTGTTTCCGTAGTGAGGCAGGCTCTTATGGTAAGGATACCCGCGGTATGATCCGCCAGCATCAGTTTGAAAAAGTCGAAATGGTACAGGTGGTACGTCCGGAAGATTCCTATAACGCACTGGAAGAACTAACATCCCATGCGGAAGAGGTGCTGCAACGTCTGGAACTGCCGTATCGCGTGGTCGCGTTATGTGCCGGCGACACCGGTTTTTCCTCCGCCAAGACGTATGATCTGGAAGTCTGGTTGCCAGGCCAGAGCAAGTATCGTGAAATTTCTTCCTGCAGTAACTTCGAAGCTTTCCAGGCACGTCGCATGAAAGCCCGTTACCGCAATCCGGAAACCGGCAAACCGGAACTGGTTCACACTTTGAATGGTTCCGGCCTGGCGGTGGGTCGTACCCTGGTGGCGATTCTGGAAAACTACCAACAAGCCAATGGCGTTGTCGAGGTACCGGTAGTGTTGCAGCCCTATATGGGTGGGCTCAGCAATATTAGTTGATGATTTCGTTTAGAAACAATTTCTGAGCTGTTTCCACAAAAAAATGTGAACGATTCGACACATTTTCTCAAATCGTGTTTGTATTCCGCGTTAAAATTACTGTGATATAAATTAAAGATAATTCTTGTCTTATTTTAGTAAGAGGGAGCTTTACATGTTTACTCATATGTTTACTTCAAGAAAGATTTTCGTATCCCTGTTAGCTATGGGTATGATCGCACTGCTGGGCGCCTGTGGGGGCGGTGGTGATGATCCAGGCTATCCTAATGTCAGTTACACAGGTGTACAGACCGAGGCAGTTATTGACCAAACCAATGCTGCTGATTTTCCATTTGTGATGCTTGAAGGTAGCAGTAGTTCAGGAGATATTCCTTTAGCTGCCAGTGTTGATCCGCAAACCACTGAATCGATGCCCGATGTTGAAAATATCGGAAGAGCCTCCGGACTTATAAGTGGTTTGATTAAAAACAATTTAGCTAACAGCGCAAATCAAGTTACCGGGGCAACACAGACTATTA